>JASLIH010000477.1 GCA_030152105.1 Actinomycetes bacterium | reverse complement strand
CGACGTGGTCGAGGAGCTGCTGCCCCTGCCGCGCGAGCTGGTCGGCCAGGGCCAGCTCATGATGCTGCAGGTCCGAGGGGACTCGATGGTCGGTGCCGGCGTCCTCGACCGCGACTTCGTGGTCGTCCGCCGTCAGGACTCCGCCGACAACGGCGACATGGTGGCCGCCCTCCTCCCCAACGAGGAGACCGAGGCCACGGTCAAGCACTTCTCCCGCCGAGGCGGCCACGTCCAGCTCCTCCCCGACAACCCCGCCTTCGACCCCATCGACGGCGACGGTGCCCAGATCCTCGGCAAGGTCGTCGCCGTCCTCCGCCGCCTCCGCTAGAAGGACCGGGGCACCCCCTTGCCGGGTGTCCCGCACGGTGGCAATTCCCCGTGGCCGCCCGGGTGCGCGGCGCTTCGCGGGAGGCGAACGGTGGGTGGTCGGTTGGTGCCCGACGCCGCGTCCCTTTGGGATGTGATCAAAACGACGTCTGGCGGACTTGTTGGTTGGGCGCGGAAGCGGTTGAGTCCGGGGCGTTGGTGCACGGGGGGGCAGGACGAGGAGGTCCCCATGCCCACCGGCCGCCACAGCAAGGGACGATCGGCAGACGACCAAGGCTTGACCAGGCGACGCTTCCTGCGCGCGGCCGGGGTCGGAACGGCGGGCGCGATGGCCGCCGCCGGGGCCGTGGTCGGGCAGGCCGGCGCCGAGGTCGCGGGTGCGGCCGTGCCTGGCGCGGCGGCACCGAGCATCCCGGCTCGGCGCGAGGTTGTCCGGGCTGGTGGCCAGAAGGCGGCCGCGGCCGCCGCCCTGGCGTCAGCGGACCGCTCTCGTTCCATACGATCACGCCCCAGCGCTACCTGGACACACGGTTCGACGGCGGCGGGCCGTTCCCGCCGCAGGGGTCGGTCGGTGAGTTCTTCGTCTTCGACTTCGGCGACCCTGACTATTTCGCTGGTGCCGGGAACGAGGTCCCGCCCGGGGCCAAGGCGCTCGCCTGCAACCTCACCGTCACCAGCGGCACCTCCGGCGGGAACCTGCGCGCGTTCCCCGGCAACAGCGACGTGATCCCGCTGGTCTCCAACCTGAACTGGACGACCGGTCAGACCGTGGCCAACTATGCCATCGTCGCCGCCGCCACCCCGGCGGACGGCACCGAGTTCATGGCCAGCGTCGGCCTGCACAACGCCTCCACTCGCGGCAGCGTGCACGTGATCGTCGACATCAGCGGCTACTTCGTCTGACCCGGCGGCGCCGCGGCCGCCGGGCACGCCATCGCACAGTCAGCTACCCGGGGTCGCCGGGATGTCCACGGCCTCGCGGGCCGCCCCGTCCCCAGCACCCGGGCCCCCAGCCACCCGACCGTCCCCGGTGGGTTCCGGGGGGAGCACGTCGTACGGGGCGAGGGCGTGGCTGAGGGCGGCTGGTGCGAGCAGGTGGAGGCGGGTGCCTTCGGCGACGTGGTCGACGTCGAGGATCTCGCCCTCGCGGTGGGCGCGGTCGACCAGGTCGCCGCGGTCGTAGGGAACCAGGGCGGTCAGCTCGACCTCGGGGTGGGGCAGGCGGGTGGCGATGGCGGCGAGCAGGTCGTCGACGCCCTCGCCGGTCGCGGCGGAGATCATCGGGATGCCGGGGAACAGGCGGGCCAGGCGGGCCCGGCTGACCTCGTCGAGCAGGTCGTCCTTGTTGAGGACCAGCAGCTCGGGCACGTCGGTGGCGCCGACCTCGCCGAGGACCGAGCGGACGGCGGCGATCTGCCCACCCGGGTCGGGCTGGGCGGCGTCGACCAGGTGGACGACCAGGTCGGCCCGGGCGACCTCCTCCAGGGTCGACTTGAACGCCTCCACCAGGTCGTGGGGCAGCTTGGCGATGAACCCGACGGTGTCGGTGAAGGTCGCGGCCCGGCCACCGGGCAGGTCGAGCCGCCGGGTGGTGGGGTCCAGGGTCGAGAACAGCTTGTCCTCGACCAGCACCCCGGCCCCGGACAGGCGGTTCAGCAGGGTGGACTTGCCGGCGTTGGTGTAGCCGACCAGCGCCACGGCCGGGACCCCGGCCCGCTCGCGGCCGCGGCGCTTGACGTCCCGGGTCCGGGCCATGTCGACCAGGTCGCGCCGGAGCTTGGTGATGCGGCGGCGGATGCGGCGCCGGTCGACCTCCATCTTGGTCTCGCCGGGCCCGCGGGTGCCGATCGGACCACCCGCGCCCATGCCGCTGCCGACCCGGGTCAGGCTCTCGCCCCAGCCGCGCAGCCGGGGCAGCATGTAGTTGAGCTGGGCGAGCTCGACCTGGGCCTTGCCCTCCCGGCTGGTGGCGTGCTGGGCGAAGATGTCGAGGATCAGCACGGTGCGGTCGATCACCTTGGCGTCGACCAGCTCCTCCAGCTGGCGCAGCTGCCCTGGGGACAGCTCGTCGTCCATGATCACCGTGTCGGCACCGAGCGCCTTGACGGTGGCGGCCAGCTCTTTGGCCTTGCCCTTGCCGATGAAGGTGCCGGCGTCCGGCCGGGCCCGCCGCTGGATCATGGTGTCCAGCACCTCGGCCCCGGCGGTCTCGGCCAGCCGCTGCAGCTCCTCCACCGACCGCTCGGCCCGCTCCACCGACCCGTCGACGGCGACGCCGACCAGCACCACCCGCTCCAGGCGGAGCTGGCGCAGCTCGACCAGCTTGACCTCGTCGGCGGGTCGCGCGGGGGTGGTGGTCTCCGGCCCGCCGTCGGCCTGGCGGGCGTCAGTCAATGTGTGCTCACTCATCTCGTCCACCGTAGCGGGTCGTCCGCGATCCGTCCCACCCTTTTCCACCGGACAGCCCGGCCGCTGTCCGGCTACCGGCCGACCAGCGCCTTGCGGACCCGCTCGCAGCCCTCGTCGAGGCGGCTGTCGGGGATGGTGATCGACAGGCGGATGTAGCCCTCGCCGCTCGGGCCGTAGCCGGTGCCGGGGGCGACGACCACGCCGGCCTCGTCCAGCAGCCGGGCGGTGAAGTTGACGCTGGACTCCCCCGGCGGGGTCGGCAGCCACACGTACAGGGCGCCCTTGGGGGCGTCGACCTTCCAGCCGGCGTCCCAGAAGACCTCCATGATCCGGTCGCGACGGCGCCGGTAGGTCTCCAGCAGCCCCGGCAGGTGCGGCATGCCGCTCTCCAGGGCGGCGACCCCTGCCCGCTGGACGGCGTTGAAGATGCCGGAGTCGATGTTGGTCTTGACCCGCCCGAGGGCCTCGATGGCCACCGGGCTGCCCACCGCCCAGCCGATCCGCCAGCCGGTCATGTTGAAGATCTTGGACAGCGACCCGAACTCCAGGGCCACCTCGGTGGCTCCCGGGACCTGGAGGACCGACGGGGCGACGAAGCCGTCGTAGGTGATCTCGGAGTAGGCGTTGTCGTAGGCGAGCAGCAGGTCGCGGTCGGCCGCGAACCGGACCGCCTGCTCCAGCTGGTCGACAGTGGCCACCGCCCCGGTCGGGTTGGACGGATAGCAGAGCCACAGCAGCTTGGCCCCAGGGGCCGTCGCCGGGTCGACGGCGGCGAAGTCGGGGAACCAGCCGTCCTCGGCGCTGAGGGGGATGTACGCCGGCTGGCCGCCGGCCAGGATGGTCCCGACCTCGTAGACCGGGTAGCCGGGCTCGGTCACCAGCACCTGGTCGCCCGGGTCGACGAAGGCCCAGGGCAGGTGGGCGATCCCCTCCTTGGAGCCGAGCAGGGGCAGGACCTGGGTGTCGGGGTCGAGCTCGACGCCGAACCGGCGCCGGTAGAAGTCGGCGATCGCCCGCCGGAACGCCGGCAGCCCGAAGTAGCTCGGGTACTGGTGGGTCGAGGGGTCCCTGGCCGCCCTGGCCAGCTCCTCGACCACGAAGTCCGGGGTGGGGAGGTCGGGGTCGCCGATACCGAACGAGATGACGTCGACGCCCGCCGCCTTGCGCTCGGCGATCTTCCGGTCGATCTCCGCGAACAGGTACGGGGGGATGGCGTCGATGCGGCGTGCGGTGCGCATGGGCTTGGCATTCCCTCTCGCGTGACGGTCCGTACGAGCAGTCGCGAGCCTACAACCAGGCCCCGGTCGGTGCGGCGACCGGCCTGGCCTGCTTCGGGGTCAGCGGACCCGCAGCTCGCCGCTGCCGATACGGGCCAGGGAGCCCTCGGTGCGGCGGCCCTCGGCCCGGTAGACGAAGTTGACGACCTCGCCGCTCTCGGCCTGGGTGATGGCGTCCCGGCCGGTCATGGCGTGCTGGATGTCGACCTCTCCGCCGGGTCGGGCGACGAACCGGACCAGGTCGGGCTGAGCCGGGAACCGCTGGCCGTTGCCGGTGGTGTAGCCGAACAGGAGCCGGGCCAGCTCGGACTTGGAGTCGAGCGGCCGATGCTCGGCGAGACGGTGGTCGAAGACCAGGACGTCATACATGGAGACCGCCCCTTCTGCACGGTTTGCGGCAGTCTAATGCACAATCCCCGCCAAAAGGTACGCTGAGGAGGGAATCCGGCGGTTCCCGCTACCGGGCCGAGGCGAGCAGGTCGTCGGTGAGGGTGCCGTGGGCCACCTCACGGGCGGGGCCGGTCATGCGGACGGTGCCGCCAGGCGCCCAGTCCAGCTCGAGGCGGCCGCCGCGCAGCTCGATCGCCACCGGCCGGCCGGTCAGGCCCCGCACCTGGGCGGCCACGGCGACCGCGCAGGCGCCGGTCCCGCAGGCCAGGGTCTCGCCGACCCCCCGCTCCCAGGTCCGCTGGCGCACCGTGGCCCGGTCCACCACCTGGGCGAACTCGACGTTGGTCCTGGCCGGGAGGAACGCCGGATGCGTCTCCAGCCGGGCTCCGAGGGTGGTCACCGGGACCTTGTCGACGTCGTCCACGAACACCACCGCGTGCGGGTTGCCCATGGACAGGATGGTCGCGGTCACCGGCTCGCCGTCGACGTCCAGCGTCCGCTCGTCCCCGATCTGGGGCGGGCCCATGTCGACGGTGACCCGGTCGATGCAGCCGGCGTCGTTGGCGTGCAGCTCCAGGTGCTTGACCCCGGCGCGGGTCTCCAGGTCGAAGGAGCTGCTGACGAGGCCGCGGTCGCCCAGGTACTTGCCGACCACCCGCACCCCGTTGCCGCACATCTCGGCCAAGGAGCCGTCGGCGTTGCGGTAGTCCATGAAGAACGGGGCGTCGGTGCCCGGGGCGATGCGGATGAGGCCGTCCGCGCCGACGCCGAAGTGGCGGTCGCAGACGGCCCTGACCAGCTCGGGAGTGAGCTGGTAGTGGTCGGCGAGGTCCTCGACGACCACGAAGTCGTTGCCGGTTCCGTGCGCCTTGACGAACTCCACGCGTCAACCCTTCCCCAACAGCTCCAGGGCCAGGGCGGCGCGCTCCGGCCCAGGTGGAAGGGTACTCCATCGCACCCGCGGGTCCCTCCGGAACCAGGCCAGCTGCCGGCGGGCATAGGCCCGGGTCCGGCGGACCACCGCCTCCAGCGCCTCGGCGACCGGTGCACCCTGCTCCATCGCGTCGAGCAGCTCCTTGTAGCCGAGGGCCTGCCGGGCGGTCCGCGACAGCGGCCGCTCGGCCAGCCGCCGCACCTCCTCGACCAGCCCCGCCTCGGCCATCGCCGCCACCCGCTCGGCCACCCGGGCCCGGAGCAGCTCGGTGCCCGGGTCGAGCCCGAGCACGGTCAGGCGATAGCGCGACACCGGGGCGTCCATGGCCGCCCGGAACGACGAGAACGGCCGGCCGGTCAGCTCCATCACCTCGAGCGCCCGCACCGTCCGGCGCAGGTTCTCCGGCTGGATCCGCGCCGCCGCCGCCGGGTCGGCCGCGGCCAGCCGTCGGTACAGCTCGGCCAGCCCGACCTCGGCCGCCTCGGCCTCCAGCCGCGCCCGCGTGGCCGGGTCGGTCGGGGGGAACACGAACTCGTCGACCACGGCATGGAAGTACAGCCCGGACCCGCCGACCAGCAGCGGCACCCTCCCCCGCCCGAGCACCCCGGCGATCGCCGCCCGGGCCAGCGGCTGGAACCGCGCCACCGAGAACTCCTCCCCCGGGTCGACCAGATCCACCAGATGATGCGGCACCCGCGCCCGCTCCTCCGGGGCCGGCTTGGCCGTCCCGATGTCCATCCCCCGGTACACCAGCATCGCGTCGGCACTCACCACCTCGGCCCCCAGCCCCTCAGCCACCTCGAGCGCCACCTCGGTCTTCCCAGCAGCGGTGGGGCCCACCAGGGCAAGCACCGGCCCAGGGCGAGGATCGGGAGACTCCGGGGTCGGGACGGTCATGACGTGGTCAGGAGGGCGACGAGGTACCCGACGCCGTAGGGCGCCTCCTCGTACAGCACTCGGCCCCGCAGCTCCCCCAGGCTCTGGTCTGGGATCCCGCCCGACCCGGCATGGGCCAGGACTGCACTGGGCCCGGTTTCCCCCGGGGCCGCATCCGACACGGTCTCGCTGGGGGCCTTGGCATGGAGCCCTCCCCGCCCTGGCTCACCTTGACGTCCTCGGGCTTCGCCGGTGGGGTCGATCTGTTCGAACGCGCCGGCCAGGACCTGGAGGGGTACCCGGCCGGAGACGAGCAGGCTGGCGGCTTGGGTTGGGTCGAGGTCGAGGAGGCGCTTCGGAGTGGCGCCGCGGAATGCCTCGGAGATCGAGGCGTCGTAGGCGGCGGCTTCAGGGCGGAACGTGCCTGGGGCCCGGTCGGTCCGGCAGGCGGACAGGTCGCCCATGACCACCAGGCCGACCCGGCCGGCAGGCCGCGCGCGGACCGGCGAGCCGCGACCCCGGCCAGCTGCGGCACCGGAGCGCGGGCCCGAGCCGTCGGAG
>JASLIH010000331.1 GCA_030152105.1 Actinomycetes bacterium | reverse complement strand
GCTGATCGGGCGGCTGCCGGAGCGGGAGCGCCAGATCGTGCTCCTGCGCTATGTCGAGGAGCTGACCCAGGACGAGATCGCCGCCCGCATGGGCATCTCCCAGATGCATGTCTCGCGCCTGCTCCGCCGGGGGATCGAGCGCATGCGCGGCCAGCTCGTCGACCTCTAGCGCGACGATCAGCCCGGTCCGGCCGCGCCACCGGCCGGTTTGGAAGTGTCCCGGCTGGCAACGCCTCCCCGGGGAGGGCCCAGACCCCGCCCTCCTGTGCCTCAAGGGTGCCTGGACCGGGCACCCTTGAGGCCGCAATCCTCTCGGCGCTCAGGTAGCTTCGACCTATGGCCGTACCCATCGAGGACTACGCCCTCATCGGCGACACCCACACAGCCGCCCTGGTGAGCCGGCAGGGTTCGATCGACTGGCTGTGCCTGCCCCGCTTCGACTCCCCGGCCTGCTTCGCGGCCCTACTCGGTGACCGCTCCAACGGCCGCTGGCTGCTCGCCCCGGCGGGGCCGGTCCGGGAGGTCCGGCGCCGCTACCAGGGCGACTCCATGGTGCTGGAGACCGAGTACCGGACCGACGACGGGGTCGTCCGGGTGGTCGACTGCATGCCCCCCCGCCAGTGGGACCCGGACGTGGCCAGGATCGTCGAGGGGGTCAGGGGCCGGGTGCCGATGCGGATGGAGCTGACCATCCGCTTCGACTACGGCTCGATCGTGCCCTGGGTCCGGCACATCGAGGGGGCGCTGCACGCGGTCGCCGGGCCCGACTCGGTCTGGCTGCGCACCCCGGTGCCGGTGCGGGGCGAGAACTGGACGAGCCTGGCCGACTTCACCGTGGCCGAAGGCGAGCGGGTCCCGTTCATGCTCACCTGGCATGCCTCGCACCGCCCGGCCCCGCGGCGGATCGACCCCGTCCAGGCCCTGGGCGACACCGAGGCCTGGTGGGGCCAGTGGGCCAGCCGCATCGACTACGGCGGCGGCTGGCAGGACGCGGTGATCCGCTCCCTGCTCACCCTCAAGGCGCTGACCTACGCCCCCACCGGCGGGATCGTGGCCGCCCCGACCACCTCCCTGCCCGAGCAGCTCGGCGGGGTCCGGAACTGGGACTACCGCTACTGCTGGCTGCGCGACGCCACCTTCACCCTCTCGGCCCTGATGCTGGCCGGGCTGGCCGACGAGGCCATGGCGTGGCGCGAGTGGCTGCTGCGGGCCGTGGCCGGCCAGCCCCGCCAGATGCAGATCCTCTACGGGGTCGGCGGCGAGCGGCGCATCACCGAGCAGGAGCTGGACTGGCTGAGCGGCTACGAGGGGTCACGGCCGGTGCGGGTCGGCAACGCGGCCGTGCACCAGTTCCAGCTCGACGTCTACGGCGAGGTCATGGACACCCTGCACCTGGGCCGCCACATCGGCCTGGAGAGCGACGAGCCGGCCTGGGACCTCCAGCAGGCCCTGCTCGAGTTCCTGGAGTCGAAGTGGCGCGAGCCGGACGAGGGCATCTGGGAGATCCGCGGGCCCCGGCGACATTTCACCCACTCCAAGGTGATGGCCTGGGTCGCGCTGGACCGGGCCATCAAGGCGGTCGAGCTGAGCGGCCACCACGGCCCGGTCGACCGCTGGCGGGCGCTCCGGCGCGAGCTCCACGACGAGGTCTGCCGGGAGGCCTACGACGCCGAGCGCGACACCTTCGTCCAGTTCTACGGGGCCGACCACCTGGACGCCAGCCTGCTCCTGATCCCGCTGGTCGGGTTCCTGCCCGCCGGCGACTCGCGGGTCAAGGGCACGGTGGCCGCCATCCAGCGCGAGCTGACGGTCGACGGCCTGGTCCACCGCTACCCGCCTGAGGGGTCGGAGTCGGTGGACGGGCTGCCCCCGGGCGAGGGGGCGTTCCTGGCCTGCACCTTCTGGCTGGCCGACAACCTGGCCCTGATGGGCCGGCGTGAGGAGGCGCTGGCCATCTTCGAGCGCCTCCTCACCCTCCGGAACGACGTCGGCCTGCTGGCCGAGGAGTTCGACCCGGCGTCCGGCCGCCAGCTCGGCAACTTCCCCCAGGCGTTCTCCCACGTCGCCCTGGTCAACACGGCCAACTACCTGTCCAAGAGCCCCATGCCGGCCTGGGCCCGCCACACCCCCTAGCGGACCCGCAGGTCCGAGAGCGGGGTGACCATGCAGACCGGGTTCAGCCAGTCGCCCTGCGCCGTCAGGAAGCGGCCCGACGTCAGCGTGTTGTCATCCCAGCGGATGGTGTAGCTGGCGTTCGAGAACCACAGGCAGAACGCGTCCGGATCGGTGTTCAGGCCACCCGTCTCCTGCGTCTGCACGAACGCGAGGCCGTTGACGTCCCCGGTGTTCACCGTGGCGGAGGATTGGTTCGGCTCCCCGTCGGCCCACAGCTCCACGCGGATGGCGATCCGCTTGGCGAAGCCGGCGCCAGCCCGGCGGATCTTGACCGCCTGGGCGGCCGCCTGAATGTCGACGGCCTCGGCGTTGGACCAGTCGGGCTCGACCCAGGTCTGGATCAGGACCTGGCCCTGGTCGGGGTTGCCGAAGTGGTTGACGACGACCTGCTCCATGTTCTCCTTGGTCTCGCCGTTCTGGATGACCGCCGCTCGGGCGGTCTGCCCGGCCAGCAGCTTCCGGTGGGCCTGGGCCTCCTCCCGCGGACCGGCCAGGGCCGGCGCGGCCAGGACCAGCACGAGCGCGGTCACCATGACCGCGAGCATCCGTGCGCGCATCTGCTCCCTCCCCCTCGTCTGGGGCTGCACAAGGGCGACCGGACCGGTGGTGCCTTGCGAGAATGGGAACAGTCGCCCATGCCGTGAAGATCCGTTTGTACTGTGTGTAGCAACTCGGCGTCGAGGGGTGTTCCAGTGGTTCTGGGGGTTCGTAACGAATGAGCGAGGTGATACGCGTCACACCGGAGATCGCCGTCCCGGTGGCCGAGCTCGAGTTCCGGGCCAGCCGGGCCTCCGGGCCGGGCGGGCAGGGGGTGAACACCACCGACTCGCGGGTCGAGCTCCGCTTCGACCTGGCCGGGTCGCCGTCGCTGAGCGACGAGGC
>JASLIH010000262.1:0-5000 GCA_030152105.1 Actinomycetes bacterium | reverse complement strand
GTAGGCGCTCGGCGGCATACCAACCAGCTCGGAGAAGCGGCTGCTGAAGGTGCCCAGCGACGAGCAGCCGACCGCGAAGCAGACATCGGTGACACTGAGGTCGCCACGGCGCAGCAGCGCCATCGCGCGCTCGATGCGGCGCGTCATGAGGTAGCTGTACGGCGACTCGCCGAAGGCGAGCCGGAACTCGCGGCTGAGGTGCCCGGCCGACATGTGCGCGCCGCGGGCGAGCGCCTCGACGTCCAGCGGCTGTGCGTACTCCCGGTCGATCCGGTCGCGGACACGGCGCAGCCGCGCGAGGTCGCGCAGGCGCTGCGCCGAGGCGGGTCCGCTGGTCACCTGCGAGATTGTACGTCGCGCCAGGGACCGTTGCCGGCCGCCTACGGCGCCCCCGGGGACAGGTAGCTGTAGCCGATGTGAATGTGGCCCTGGTGGCCCTCGTCGGTGAAGTAGGGGCGGCGGGCGAAGGGGAACGGGGAGCCGATCTCAGCCGGGCGCAGGGGGCCCTGGAGGCCGTCCAGCCACAGGGCCAGGGTGCGGGCGGGCTGGCTGCGGCGGCTGACCGGGCGGCCGTCGACCATGTCGATGTCGACCGCCCGCCAGACGGTGTGGTTGGAGACGCGGGTGGTGCCCTTGACGAACCGGGAATGGCCGGTGCGCAGGCAGCTGAGGCGGATCGTGTGGCGGTCGGCCAGGACGGCCAGCAGGGACTGGACCCGGAGGTCGAGCCGTCCGGAGGCCAGGTCGGCGGCCGGGTCGCAGCCGTGGCTGGCCGTGGTGGTGATCTGCGGGCTGGCCACCAGGGCGCGGACGAACGGGTCGCGCGCCGGGGCCGGGGCGGGAGCTGCCCTGGTGTAGCGGCCGGCCAGGGTCACCACCTCGTGCACGTACCAGCAGGCGTTGTTGTAACGGCGCAGGGCGGTGTGGAGGGCGGCCGAGCCCAGGACCTGGGGGCAGGGGTCGCGGCCGACGGCCTCGGGACGGGCCAGGCCGTCGGCGCACAGCTTGCGGGCGGCCGCCGGGACCGCGTGGGCCGGGTCGTAGACCTGGGCCCGCACCCCGGTCCCCCAGGTGTCCCAGGTGCTGGGCGGGCCGTTGGTGAGGTTGAACTGCATGGGCCCGGCGCAGCAGCCGGCGCGGTTGATGCCGTCGCGGACCCCGGGGGCCGAGGAGCGGCCGTGGTCGGACTCGATCTTGCCGATGGCCGCCAGCACCTGCCAGGTCAGGGCCGGGCAGGTCCCGGCGGCGGTCACATACCGGCCCAGGTAGCCGGGCGGGATGTCGGCCAGGGCGGCGTCGCTGGCCCCGATGTGGGGGCCCTGGCCTGCCTCCCCCGCCGCGGCGGCCGGCGCGGGTCCGGGTCCCCCACCGAGCGCCCCGGCGGCCGCCCGACCCGCCGCTGCAGCCTCCCGCACCGGGAACCCGGGCGAGGCCACCCCGGCCAGCAGCCCGAGCAGCAGCAGCGCCACCACCACTCCCCCGCCCCCGACCCGCACCCGCGCGGTCCAGCCGCTGCCTCCTGGGATGCCCTGCCGGCGCTGGGCGCTCACCGGACCCTCCAGCCGTCCGGGCCGTGACGCAGCCGGACCAGCGCCGTGCGCAGCCGGCCGTGGCCATGGTCGGCCAGGACCAGGACCCGGACCTCGGTGGCCGACAGGCGGTCCTGCTGGAGGGGCTTGACCCTGGCCCGGGGGACGCCGTTGCGGGCCGCGTACCAGGCGGCGGCCACGGCAGCCGGCCGCTCCCCCACCGGGGCCGCCCGGGCCCGCCCGCGCAGACCGCCGACCTCGTCCGGGTCCTTGCGCGGGGCGGTGCCGTGGCTGGCCGACCCGCCCTGGTTGCCGGCGCCGCCGGGCCGCACCGCCTGCCGGGCGGCGGCGGTCGGCACCTCCCCACGGTCGTAGAGGGCCGTCACCAGCACGGCCAGAAGGACGGTCAGGGCAGCCGCCCGGGCCAGGCGCCGGCCGGTCTCGCCGGCGGCGGCGGCCAGCACCCGCCGGCCGACGGCCCGGGCCAGCGCGACGGAGCGGGTGAGGGCGGACCGGACGTGGTTGGAGTGCTGGGTAGCCATCAGGCGGCACCTCCCCGGAGGATGGCCGGCTTGGACGGGCGGGTGGCGGGCTGGCGGGGGGAACGGGTGCCGGGCAGGGCCCGGGGGCGGGCCGGGCGCTGGCGGAGGAGGCGGCGGACGGCCAGGGCGGCGGCCAGGAGGGGGACGGTGGAGCCGGCCAGGAGCATGCCGAGGTAGGCGTCGGCGGCGTGGGTCAGCTCGGCCACCCGGATGACGACCACAGAGGCCAGGGCGGCGCCGGCCAGGACGGCCAGGGTCGCGGCCAGTGGGACCAGCCACCACCGGAGGACGGCCCGGCGGTGGCGGGGGTCGACGGCCAGGGGGGCGACCAGCGGGCCGGCCAGGGCCAGCAGCCACACCAGGGTCTGGGCGCAGCTGGCCAGCATGGCCAGGGCGACCAGGGCCAGGGCGAAGGGGAGCACGTAGGCCAGGGCCAGGGTGGCGATCACCGCCCGCTCGGGCCCGCGGCGCCCGACCGCCCAGTCCCCCACCGCCGTCACCCGGGCCCGCAGCATCCCCAGCACCCCCGCCTTCCCGGCGGGCGGGGCGGTGGCCAGCACCGTGGTCCCGGTCTGCAGCCGCGACAGCGGCTCCCCCACGAACGCCGTCCAGTAGCGGGTCGCGACCGTCCGCTGCACCACCTCCGCCGCCGACGGCCCGGCGCTGGCGACCGAACCGCTGGGATCGGCGGTGGCGGCGGAGCGCAGGAGCAGGTTGGGGACCTCGGTGCCGGCCTTGGCGGCCAGGGTGGTGGCGGTCTGGGGGCGGGTGACCAGGAGGGTCAGGCCGACCAGCATGAGGAGGGCGGCCAGCCAGACCCGGCCGGGGCGGCGGCGCAGGGTGCCCCAGGCGGCCAGGGCGCAGACGGCGGCCAGGGTGGCGCCCTCAAGCGGGAGCCGGTGGCGCTCGCGCCAGCCGGCCAGGGCGCCGGCGGCCCGCTGGCCGGCCAGGTAGTCGAGCGGGCTGAGGCGGTGGACGTCGCGCTGGCGCTCGATCGAGCCGCGGGTCACCGAGGCGGTGGTGCCGACGGCCCAGCGGGCGTAGGCGTTGAGGGTGCCGCCGCCCTCCAGGGCGACCGTCTCGTGCTGGTAGTCCCAGGCCGGGGCGGCCGGGGGCGGGCCCTGGGCCGGGCGCAGGGCGAACACCACCGCCAGGAGCACGAAGGCGGCGGCCAGGTAGGCGGCCAGCACCCGGGCCGGGCCGGGGGCGGGGCGAGGGGCGCTGGGCCGGGCCGGGGGGCGGCCTCGGCGGATGGTCATGCTCACGGAGAGCCCCCTTTCGAGGCGTCGGCGTATCCGGGGTATGGGCGCAGTTGGGGAGGCCGGGCTGGAGCCGGGCGTGGGCAGGGCGGGGCCATGCCGGGGCACGGGTGGGCCGGGCGGGGTGGATCGGGGAGGGAGGAGAGGAAGGCTGCTGGGGCTATGGTCGGCCGGTCCGGGACCCAGCGCAAGGCTTGACTTCACCGGCGCCGGGGAGGTGCCCTGGTCGCCGCCACAGGCCGGCCGGGGGGATACGACGAGGGGACGACGGTTGGACGAGCGACCCTGGTACAGCGGGTTCTTCGACGACGACTACCTGCGGGTCTTCGGTCCGGTGCTGCCCGAGGAGCGGACCGCGGCCGAGGTCAACGGGGTCGTCGGGCAGCTCGGCCTGGCGCCCGGGGCGCGGCTGCTCGACCTGTGCTGCGGGCCGGGCCGCCACGCCGTCCCCCTGGCCCGGCTCGGCTTCCGGGTCGCCGGGCTCGACCTCAGCCGGCGGCTGCTGGCCGCGGCGGCCGCGGCCGCCGCCGGCCAGGGCCAGCCGGTCGGCCTGGTCGCGGCCGACATGCGCCGGCTGCCGTTCGCCGCCGCCAGCTTCGACGCCGTGCTCAACCTGTTCCACGCCTTCGGCTACCTGGAGGACGAGACCCAGGACGAGCTCGTGCTGGCCGAGGTGGCCAGGGTCCTGACCCCCGGCGGGCGCTTCCTCCTGGAGGTGGCCAACCGCGAGGCCCTGGTCCGGGGCTGGCACGACAGCGACGTCACCCGCCATGACGACGGCCTGGTCGTGCTCCAGGAACGGACCCTTGACCTGCGTGCCAGCCGGGACCTGGTCCGCTACACCCTGCTGCACCCCGACGGCCGCCGGACCACCCACGACACCTCGATCCGGCTGTACACCCTGACCGAGCTGGCGGCCATGCTGGGCCGGGCCGGGCTGGAGCTGCTGGCGGTCTCCGGCGACCTCGACGGCGGCCCGCTGGAGCTCGACTCGAGCTTTGTCGTGGCCCTGAGTGGACGGACTGGCAAGGGAATCAGCTAAACTCCGTGAACCACCCATTCGTCGCTATGGGGTGAGGCAAGGGGGGCGAGATGGACCTCGGCCTCGGTTTCGACCAGGCCGCCATCGGGATGGCGCTGGTCGGCCTGAACGGCCGCTTCCTGCGCGTCAACCGCGCCCTGTGCGAGCTCCTGGGCCGATCCGAGGCCGAGCTGCTGGGCAGCGCCATCACCGACCTGGCCGAGCCCGGGGACGACCCGGTGCTGGCCGACCTCGGCCGGGCCGCGACCCGCCAGGGCGGCCAGGCGGCGTTCCAGGTCGAGCGGAGCTGCCGGCGGGCCGACGGGACCCGCCTCGACCTGCTGCGCGGCGACCAGCCGGAGGCGGCCGCCGACTTCGAGCGGCTGCTGGACGGCGAGGAGCTGTGGGCCAAGCGCCCGGTCGGCGACGTCATCTTCGACGTCCACTACCGGCCCCTGCTCGACCCCGACGGCCGGGTCGCCGGCGTGGTCAGTGTGGCCGTGGACGTGACCGACCTGGAGCGCGTCGAGCGTGAGCGCCGCCACCTGCTCGGCCAGCTGATCACCGCCCAGGAGGAGGAGCGGCGCCGGCTGGCCGGCGACCTGCACGACGACGCCGTGCAGTCGCTGACCGCGGCCCGCATGCACCT
>JASLIH010000257.1 GCA_030152105.1 Actinomycetes bacterium | reverse complement strand
TCCTGGGCGATCAGCTTCACCTTGTCGTGCTTCTTGATGTTGCCGGGGTTGATGCGGACCCCGGCGCAGCCGGCCTCGATGGCGGCCATGGCGTACTTCCACTGGAAGTGGATGTCGGCCACCACCGGGATGGTCGACTTGGCGGCGATCGCGGGCAGGGCGGCGGCGTCGTCGGTGTCGGGCACGGCCACCCGCACGATGTCGCAGCCGGTGGTGGCCAGCTCGGCGATCTGCTGCAGGGTGCCGTTGATGTCGGCCGTCTTGGTGATGGTCATCGACTGGACGGTGATGGGGGCACCGTCGCCGACCGCGACCCTGCCGACGTTGATCCGGCGAGAGCGCCGCCGACCGACGCCTGCCGCCAGGTCGGTCAACTCGAGCGGGAAGGCCACAGGGGCTCCTTATCGGAACGGATAGGGGACGGGGTTGGTGATGTCGAGCCAGACCAGGCCCACCGTCAGCATCACCAGCAGGCCCACGATCAGGGCGGCCACGGGAACGACCTTGCGCAGGTCGACCTCGCGCCTGGTCACCACCTGCCAGAGCACGAAGGCGAGGTAGCCGCCGTCCATCGGGGGCAGGGGCAGGAGGTTGAACACCCCGACGACGATGTTGAGCTGGATCAGGATGGCGATGAAGATCGCCCACTGGTTGTTGGCCACGGCCTGGCCGGCCAGCCGGGTGATGCCGACGATGCCGATAGGCCCGCCGTCGCGCACCCCGCCGCCACCGCCCCCGCTGCCGGCGGGGGCCGGCTCGGGGGCGCTGATCCGGTCGGCCAGGCCGGTGACGAAGCCGCCAAGGCCCTTGACGGTGGCCACGGTGGTGTCCCAGAACAGCTTCATCGACTCGGGGATGGCCGCGAGCACGCCGATGCGCCTGGTCTCCTCGCTCGGCTGGAAGCCGAGGAACCCGCGGCCGTTCTGATTGACCGGGGTCACGGAGGTGGACCGCCGCTCACCGTCACGCACGTACTCGATGGTGATGGGCTGGTCGCCCTTGCTCTGGAGGACGGCCCGCAGCTGCTCGAAGGTCGAGACCGGGGTGCCGGCCACGGCCACGATCTGGTCGCCGGACCTGAGGCCGGCGATCTGGGCCGGGCTGCGCTGTCCCCCGTCCAGGGCGACGGTGTTGTCGATCGTGGTGGTGACCTGGCCGGTGCCGATGCCGATGGCCACCAGCACCATCCAGATGAGCAGGATGGCCACGATGAAGTGGGTGATCGACCCGGCGGCGAGCACGATGGACCGCTGCCAGGCCGGCTTGTTGCGGAACTGCCGCTCCGGCGGGGTCGGGGTGGCCGCCGGGTCGGCCGACCGGTCCTCCTCCAGGAAGTTGCCGTCGTTCTCGTACGGGCTCATGCCGGCGATCTTGCAGAAGCCGCCAAGCGGAAAGGCCTTGATGCCGTACTCGGTCTCGCCCCGGCGGAAGGACCAGATGGTCGGGCCGAAGCCGAGGAAGAACCGCTCGACCTTCATCCCGAACAGCTTGGCGGTCGTGAAGTGCCCGCCTTCGTGCAGGAAGATGGCCAGCATGAGGGCGAGTACGAAGAGCGTGATGCCGAGCAGGCTGGTCATCGATTCCCCCGGGAGGTGATCAGGTCCTCGACCAGTGTACGGGCGAGGTCGCGAGACCACCGCTCGGTCGCGAGCAGGGCGTCCAGGTCGAGGACGGCCGGAGGCCGGTGCCGTTCGAGCACCTCGCCCACCACCTCGGCGATGCCGGGGAACGGCAGGCGGCCCGCAAGGAAGGCGGCCACCGCCTCCTCGTTGGCGGCGTTCAGGGCGGCCGGGGCGGTGGCGCCCTCGACGCCGGCGCGCACGGCCAGGTCGAACAGGGGGAAGGTGGCCCGGTCGACGGGCTGGAACTCGAGGGTGGCCGCCCGTGTCCAGTCGATCCGGCCCACCGGCCGCTCGTCGCGGTCGGGCCAGCCGAGGGCGAGCCCGATCGGCAACCGCATGTCGGGCATGGAGAGCTGGGCCACGGTGGAGCCGTCGCACCACTCCACCATGGCGTGGACGACGCTCTGGGGGTGGACGACGACCTCGATGCGGTCATACGGCACGTCGAACAGCAGGTGCGCCTCGATCACCTCAAGGCCCTTGTTCATCAGGGTGGCCGAGTTGACGGTGATCACCGGTCCCATCGCCCAGGTCGGGTGGGCCAGGGCCTCGGCCGGGGTGACGTCGGCCAGGTCGGCCGCCGAGCGCCCACGGAACGGCCCACCGGAGGCGGTCACGACCAGGCGGGCCACCTCCTCGGGGCGGCCGGCCCGCAGGCACTGGGCGAGCCCGGAGTGCTCGGAGTCGACCGGGACGATCTGGCCCGGCTTGGCCATGCCGGTGACCAGCTCCCCGCCGACGATCAGGCTCTCCTTGTTGGCCAGGGCGAGGCGGCGGCCGGACTCCAGCGCCCGCAGGGTCGGGGCCAGGCCGACCGAGCCGGTGACGCCGTTGAGGACCACGTCGGCGTCACCGGCGGCGGCCAGCTCGGCCACCGCCTCGGGGCCGACGGCCAGGCGGCAGCCGGGCGGCAGCTCGGCGGCCAGGCCGGCCGCCGAGGCCTCGTCGACCAGGCCGACCACGGCCGGGCGCAGCTCGCGAGCCTGGGCGGCCAGCTTGTCCGCCGAGCGTCCGGCGGCCAGCGCCACCACCCGGAACCGCTCTGGGGCCCGCCGGATCACGTCCAGCGCCTGCTCCCCGATCGACCCGGTCGATCCGAGCACGGCCACACCGGTTGGCCGGGTCACAGCGTCTCCCCCGGGTCGGCGCCAGGCCCGTCCGCCAATGGGAGGACCCGGCGGCCTGGGCCAACGTCGTCTGCGGGAGGACCGGGGATGGGTCGGGGCCCTCGACCTCGGTCAGAGAGACCTCGGCCGGGACGGCCGGCGGTGGTGCGGAGCTGGCCGCAGGCGGCGTCGATGCCGACCCCGCGGTTGGCGCGGACGCTGACCGGGACCCCGGAGGCGGCGACCGTGTCCCGGAAGCGGCGGACGGCCGCCTTGGACGGCGGGGAGAACCCGATGCCGGGGGTCGGGTTGTAGGGGATGAGGTTGACGTGGGCGGCGTGGCCGCCGCTGCCGGGCACCCGCAGCGGAGCCAGCAGCCGGCCCAGCCGCGCGGCCTGCTCCAGGTCGTCGTTCACCCCGTCCATCAGCGCGTATTCGAACGAGACCCGGCGCCGGGTTGCGGTCACGTAGTCGCGGACGGCGTCCAGCAGCTCGGCGATCGGCCAGGTGCGGTTGACCGGGACCAGCCGGTCGCGGGTCGCGTCGTCGGCGGCGTGGATGGAGACGGCCAGGTTGACCGGGAGCGGCTCGGTGGCCGCCCGCCGGATCCCGGGGACCAGCCCGACCGTCGAGATGGTGATGGCCCTGGCCGACAGCCCGAACCCCTGGTGGAGCCGGTAGGCCGCCCCCCAGGTGGCCTCCTGGTTGGCGAGCGGCTCCCCCATCCCCATGAAGACCACGTTGGTCAGGTGGTCCGGCGCCTCCGGTCCCGGCCGCAGCTCCGGCAGCAGCGTCGACACCCTGGCCACCTGCTCGACGATCTCCCCGGCCGACAGGTGCCTGGTGAACCCGAACTGCCCGGTGGCGCAGAAGGTGCACCCCATGGCGCATCCGGCCTGGCTCGAGATGCACACGGTGGCCCGGCCCCTCCCCTCCGGGGGCCTGGCATTGCGGCCCCCGGACCCCCGGCGCCCCCCTTCCCAGTCCTCGTCGGAGCTGGAGCCGGCCGGCGGGTACAGCATCAGGACCGACTCGACCGCGTCCCCACCGGGCAGGCGGAACAGGAACTTGTGGGTCCAGCCGTCGTCGCCGGCCTGGTGCTGGTCGAGGATCAGCCCGGCCGCGGCGAACCGCTCCGACAGTCGCGCCCGCAGCGACCGGGGCAGGTTCGTCATGGCCCGCGGGTCGGGCTGGCGCCGCCCGTCCAGCCAGTGGACCAGCTGGCGGGCCCGGTAGGGCGGCTCGCCGGCCTCGGCGACCAGCGCCTCCAGCTGCCCGGGGTCAAGGTCGTACAGGGAGCGGGTCACAGGGCGTGGACCAGGTTGAAGCCGGCCAGCACGTAGTACAGCACCGGGGCCATGAACAGCAGGGCGTCGATCCGGTCGAGCATGCCGCCGTGGCCGGGCAGGATCGAGCCCATGTCCTTGACCGCCAGGTCGCGCTTGAGCATCGACTCCGACAGGTCCCCGAGCGGCGCCACCACGCAGGTGGCCGCGGCCAGGACCAGGCCCGAGGCGAGCGTCCACGGCTCCCACAGCGGCAGCAGGAACGCCCCCGCGAGCAGGCAGGCGACCGAGGCCCCGATCGCCCCCTCCCAGGACTTGTTGGGCGAGACCTGGGGGGCGATCGGGTGGCGGCCAACGGTCGCCCCGGTGGCGTAGGCGGCGGTGTCGTAGACCACCACCAGGACCGCGTACCCCAGCAGGGCGCCGACGTAGTGCTCGGTCCGGTCGACGACCAGCGACAGGTGGGCGGCCATGAACGGCACGTAGACGACCGCGAAGACGGTGGCGGCGACGTTGCGGGTGACCTCGGTCCGGCCTGGGTCGACCAGGTACCAGCCGAACGCGGCCAGGAGGGTCGCGAGCAGCCCGAACGACAGCGCGGCCGGTCCCTCCAGGTAGGCCCCGACGACCAGCAGCGCCCCCATGGCCAGGACCACCGGCCGGGCCGGGCGGGTCGCCCGCGCCTGCAGCACGGCGAGCAGCTCCAGCAGAGCCAGGGTGACGATCCCGAGCAGGAAGACCACGAACAGCGGCCGCGACAGCACCAGGGTGCCGATCAGCACCCCGGCCAGCAGCAGCGCGGTGACGATGGCCAGGGGCAGGTTGCGCCCGGCCCGGGCGCCCGGCTCACGACGTGGCATCCTGGCCCCGGCTCCGGCGGGGTCCATCGGGGCAGGCTCAGCCAACGACGCTCAGACCTCGAGCAGCTCCCGCTCCTTGTGCTGGAGCAGGGTGTCGACCTCGGCCACATACTTGTCGGTGATGCCCTGGAGACGCTGCTCGGCCCGGCGCAGCTCGTCCTGGGAGATCTCGCCGTCGCGCTCCAGGCGCTCCAGCTCGCCCTTCTCGTGCCGGCGGACGTTGCGGATGCTGGTCCGCGCCTCCTCGGCCCGGTGCTTGGCCAGCTTCACGTACTCCTTGCGCCGCTCCTCGGTGAGCTGGGGGAAGGCCAGGCGGATGACCTGGCCGTCGTTGGCCGGATTGATGCCCAGGTCGGAGTTGCGGATCGCCTTCTCGATCGAGGAGGTGGCGTTGCGGTCATACGGCGAGACGACCAGCAGCCGGGCCTCGGGGGCGGAGATGCCGGCGAGCTGCTGGAGCGGGGTCGGGGTGCCGTAGTAGTCGACCTGGAGGCGGTTGACCAGAGCCGGGTTGGCCCGGCCGGTGCGGATCCCGCTGAACTCCTCCTTGGCCACCTCGATCGCCTTGTGCATCTTGCTCTCGGCCTGCCGGAGCGTGTCCTCGATCACCTTTGCTCCCCTCGCTGCGTCTCGTCTGCCTCGAAGGCGTCGTCCGAGCCGACCACCGTGCCGATCGGCTCGCCGCACACCGCCCGCCGGATGTTGCCCTCGGTCAGCAGGTCGAACACGATGATGGGCAGGTCGTGATCCTTGCACAACGACAGCGCGGTGGTGTCCATCACCCGCAGCTCGCGCCGGATCGCCTCCAGGTAGTCGATCCAGAGGAACTTGCGCGCCTCCGGGTGCTTCTTGGGATCGGCGTCGTAGACCCCGTCGACCCCGTTCTTGGCCATCAGGATGGCCTGGGCGCCGATCTCCAGCGACCGCTGGGCGGCGGTGGTGTCGGTCGAGAAGTAGGGCGCGCCCATGCCGGCCCCGAAGATCACGATGCGCCCCTTCTCCAGGTGGCGCACGGCCCGGCGCGGGATGTACGGCTCCGCGACCTGGGTCATCTGGATCGCCGTCTGGACCCTGGTCACGACCCCGCGGCGCTCGAGCGCGTCCTGGAGGGCCAGGCAGTTCATGACCGTCCCCAGCATGCCCATGTAGTCGGCCCTGGCCCGGTCCATCCCGGCGGCCTCGGCGGCCGACCCGCGCACGATGTTGCCCCCGCCGACCACCACCGCGACCTGCACGCCCAGATCGAGGACCTCGACCAGCTGCCGGGCGACGCCGTCGATCTTGCCGTAGTCGAGCCCGAACCCGACGCTGGTGTCGGCGAACGCCTCCCCCGACAGCTTGACCACGACGCGCTCGAACTTCGGCTTGCCGTCCCCGCCCTCGAGCGGCGCCGGCTCGTCCCCCGCCATCAGAAATGCCATGGTTCCTCCAGTGCCGCAGGGGTCCGTTGTGCCATGGCTAGGGCAGGAACGAAGCTAGGCGCCTTCTCCGACCTTGAACCGGGCGAAGCGACGCAGCACCAGCTTCTCGCGGACCTTGGCGGAGTAGCCGTCGAGCAGGTCCTGGATGGACTGCTTGTCGTCGCGGATGTACGGCTGGTCGAGCAGGACGACCTGCTTGTAGTAGTCGTTGAGCTTGCCCTCGACGATCTTGTCGACGATGTGCTCGGGCTTGCCCTCGGCCTGGCTGGCGTAGATCTCCCGCTCCTTCTCGACCACGTGCTCGGGGACCTCCTCGCGCCGGATGTAGCTCGGGTTGGCCACGGCGATGTGGAGGGCGATCTCGTGGGCGAGGCGCTGGAACTCGTCGGTCTTGGCCACGAAGTCGGTCTCACAGTCGAGCTCGACGAGCACGCCCAGCTTCGGCGGCAGGTTCGGGTCGGGAGTGTGCAGGTAGGAGTCCACCACGCCCTGGGTGGCGCTGCGCCCGGCCCGCTTCTCGACCCCCGCCTTCCCAGCCTCACGCAGCAGCTTCGTGGCCTGCTCCAGGTCGCCACCCGCCTCCCGCAGCGCGTTCCTGCAATCCATCATTCCGGCCCCGGTGGCGTCGCGGAGGGCCTTGACCTGAGCGGCCGTGATCTCCATGTCGGGTGGTGCTCCTTGCTGCGCTCTCGTTGCCAGTGTCGTCAGTCAGGTCCCGCTAGCGGGTTCGTTCTGTGGTTCCT
>JASLIH010000204.1 GCA_030152105.1 Actinomycetes bacterium | reverse complement strand
GCCGTGCTCCTCGAACCACTCGTCCAGGGCCCGGTTGGTGGTCTGCTGGACGAACCCCTTGATGTCGGTGTTGCCGAGCTTGGTCTTGGTCTGGCCCTCGAACTGGGGCTCGCGCAGCTTCACCGAGACGATCGCGGTCAGCCCCTCGCGGACGTCGTCCCCGCTCAGGTTGGGGTCCTTCTCCTTGAGCAGGGCGCTGTTGCGCGCGAAGCGGTTGATCGTCGTGGTCAGGGCGGCCCGGAAGCCTTCCTCGTGGGTCCCGCCCTCGTGGGTGTTGATGGTGTTGGCGAAGGTGGAGACGGCGTCGTTGTAGCTCGAGTTCCACTGCATGGCGACCTCCACGTAGTGGGAGTTCGCCTGCCCCTCGAAGTAGATGATCTGCGGGTGGACCGGCTCCTTGGAGGCGTTGAGGTGAGCCACGAAGTCGCGGATGCCGCCGGCGTACTGGTAGACGTCCGACTTCCCCTCGTCCCGCTCGTCGGTGAGGGTGATGCGCAGGCCGGCGTTGAGGAAGGCCATCTCCCGCATCCGGTTGGAGAGCGTCTCGAACCGGAACTCGGTCTCCTCGAAGATGTCCGGGTCGGGCCAGAAGGCGACCGTCGAGCCGTGGCCCCTGGCCTTGCCCACCCGCTCCAGCGGGGCGGTGGGAAGCCCCCGCTCGTAGCTCTGGCGGTGGCGCCAGCCGTCGCGGACGACCTCGACGTCGAGCCGCTTGGAGAGGGCGTTGACCACCGACACGCCGACGCCGTGCAGGCCGCCGGAGACCGCGTAGGAGTCGCCGCCGAACTTGCCCCCGGCGTGCAGTTGGGTCATGACCACCTCGAGCGCCGACCGGTGCTCGACAGGGTGCTCGTCGACCGGGATGCCGCGGCCGTCGTCGATCACCCTGACCCCGCCGTCGGCGGTCAGGGTGATGTCGATCCTCGTGCAGTAGCCGGCCAGGGCCTCGTCGACGGCGTTGTCGACGACCTCGTACACGAGGTGGTGCAGGCCCCGCAGCCCGGTCGACCCGATGTACATCCCAGGTCGCTTGCGGACCGCCTCAAGCCCTTCGAGGACGGTGATCGATTCGGCGGTGTAACTCGTGACCATTGAACTCCTCAGTCAGCCCCAAACAGGCGCGGCACGGGAAGGCACGCCGTCCGTATGGAACCAGACGGTGCGCAAGACGCAGTGCGCAGGGAGGGGGAGATCCCCGATAAGTATAGCATGAAATTCCTTCCGCCGCGCCTCGTTCGCGCAGGTCAGAGGCTACATCAGCCCCCCGACAGCAGCCTCTGTCAGCGCGGGCGGGCCTCGCTGGTGCGAACCTTGATCCGGCGGACGAGGCCGGGACCGCACTCGGCGCCGAGGCGGTCGAGCAGCTTGCCCTGGAGGTAGGTGAGCTGGGTCGCCCAGGCGGCCGAGTCGGCGACGACCTGGAGGGTGCCGTCCTCCTCCAGTCGGCTCGGCTGGCAGTGGGCGGCCACCGCGTCCCCGACCACCTCGGGCCAGCGGGCCACCACCCGGGCCGCGGCCAGCCGCCCGTCCCACCCACGGGCCCGCAGCACGTCGGCCAGCTCGGCCCCGATCGCCCGCGGCTCCCGGCTCTTGCGAGTCATGCCCGCACCCGACTTGCCCCGGTTTGGGTCACGGACCCGTCCTGAGCTGAACCGATCCTGGTTCCACGTGAAACACGGACGCGTTGAGCTCGGGCGGCAGCTCCTCGGGGACCGCCGCCGTGACGATCGTCTGCTCCGCGGCCAGGGCCGCCTCCGCGACCCGGTCCCGTCGCTGCCGGTCGAGCTCGGCGAACACGTCGTCCATCAGCAGTACCGGCTCCTCCCCTTCCTCGGCCAGCAGCCAGTGCGACCCCAGCCGCAGGGCCAGGGCCAGCGACCAGGCCTCGCCGTGGGAGGCATGGGTGCGGGCGGGCAGCCCGCGCAGGGCGAGCGCCAGGTCGTCGCGGTGCGGGCCGGACAGGGTGACGCCCCGCTCGACCTCGCGGGCCCGGTCGGCGACCAGCCGCTCCCGCAGCGCCTTGGCAAGCTTGACCGGGTCGGGGTCGAGCCCGGGGGTCCCGGCCGCCGAGGACACGTACGCGACGTCGACCTCGTCGTCCCGGCCGGCCAGGCGCTGGTAGGCGAGCTCGACCCGGGGCGTGAGCGCCGCCACCAGCCGGAGCCGCTCGGACCAGATCTCGGCGCCGGCCGAGGCCAGCTTCTCGTCCCACACCTCGAGGGTGGCCAGAGCGCTCGCCGGGAGCCGCCCGCCCGCGCTCCGCAGCAGGGTGTTGCGCTGGCGCAGCACCCGGTCGTAGTCCTGCCGGCTGCCGTGGTAGCGGGGCAGCCGCTGGGTGGCCAGGGTGTCGAGGAAGCGGCGGCGCTCCTCCGGGTCGCCACGGACCAGCCCCAGGTCCTCGGGCGCGAACACCGTCGCCCGAACCACCCCGAGCAGGTCCCTGGCCCGTGGCACCGGGGCCCCGTTCACCCGTCCGCGGACCCCGCTGCCCGGCCGGAGCTCCAGGTCGACCAGCAGCCGCCGCCCGGCCCGCTGGACGGCCGCCCGGATCACCGCCGACGAGGAACCGGCCCGGATCAGGGCCGCGTCCTGCCCGACCCGGTGCGAGCCGAGGGTCGCCAGGTAGCCGGCCGCCTCCAGGAGGTTCGTCTTGCCGACCCCGTTGGGCCCGACCAGCGCGGACACCCCAGCCGGGAGCTCCATCGACGCCCGATCGTGGTTCCGGAAGTCGACGACCTCCAGCCGTTCCAGCCGCATGCCCGCACTCTAGACCGGCGCCGGCGCCGGCCGCGGCGAACCAGCGGTACCGGGGCGGCTCATCCGGGCAGCCTGACCGGCATCAGCAGGTACATGAACCCGAGGGCGTCGTTGCCGTGGATGAGGGCCGGCTTGAGGCCGTCTCGGACCTCGATGACGGCCTCGTTGTCGTCGACGGCCGCCACCCCGTCGCTGAGGTAGACCGGGTTGAAGGCGATGGTCAGGCCCTCGCCCTCGTACTTGGCGTCCACCGAGGCGGCGCCCCGGCCCACGTCCTGGAGGCTGCCGTCGACCTGGAGGCGCTCGCGGTCGAAGGTCAGCCGCACCGGGTTGTTGTTCTGGCCGTACGGCGTGACCTGCTTCAGCGCGTCCAGCAGGACCTGGCGGTCGAGGGTGGCGACACTCTCGTAGCCCGACGGGATCAGGCTGCGGAACTTGGGGAACTCGCCCTCGACCAGTCGCGAGGTCAGTCGGCGGCCGCCGCCGGCGAAGGTGACCTGGTGCGGCTCGATGCCGATCTCGACCGTGGCCTCGCCGGCCAGGGCCCGGGCCGCCTCGGTGATGGCCCGCGCCGGGACAAGGGCCGTCATCGGCTCGTGCTCCCAGCTCCAGTCGAGCGTGCGCACGGCCAGGCGGTAGGAGTCGGTGGCGGCCAGGGTGAGGCGCTCGCGCTCGGCCTCGAACAGCACGGCGGTCAGCACGGGCCGAGCCTCGTCATGGGAGGCGGCCCGGCCGACCTGGGCGGCGGCCCCGGCCAGGGCCTCGCCGGAGAGGGTGCCGACGTGCTCGAGCGACGGCTGGGTGAGGGTGGGGAAGTCCTCGGCGTCGAGCAGACGCAGCTCGTGGGTGATCTGACCGCGCCGGACCTCGAGGCCGCCGTCGGCCCCTTCGACCTCGACCAGGCCGGTGGGCAGGTTCCGGGCCACGTCGCCGAAGATGCGCCCCGGGACCACGACCCGGCCGTCGGCCTCCCCGCGGACCTCGATCACGGCCTCGCCGGTGTGCTCCAGGTCGGTCGAGGCCAGCCGCAGCCGGTTCCCCTCGAGCTCGACCAGGGTGCCGCCCAGCACCGGCAGGGTGGGTCTGGTCGAGACTGTCCGGCTGACCCAGGCCACCGCGTCGGCGAAGTTGTCGCGCTCAGTCGTGAACTTCAAGGCAGTCGACCTCCCGACCTGTCCCCAGGGTCTTGGTGTTGTTTGCTTGAAGAACTAGAGAACCTTGCAACAGCAATAGGGGCTGTGGGCATGTGGACGGAGGGATGATCCTCCAGCGTGCGGCCGCTGCCGCCGTCCCAGATGGGGTGGGGAGAACCGCACCCGGCTGTCCCCAGGCAAGCGGCCGCCCCCCGGAGACCGCCCTCCGTCCCCCGCCTGTCGACAGCTCGTCCCCAGGTCGTCCCCAGGCCATCGCGGCTCACGACCCCTGCTGCTGGGCACGGACTCTGACCCGGTTGGTCAGCTCCTGGACCTGGTTGTAGATGCTGCGGCGCTCCCGCATGAGCCCGCGGATCTTCTGGGTGGCGTGCATGACCGTGGTGTGGTCACGGCCGCCGAAGGCCTGCCCGATCTTGGGCAGCGACAGGTCGGTCAGCTCGCGGGTCAGGTACATGGCCATCTGCCTGGCCGTGACCAGCAGCCTGGAGCGGTTGGAGCCGGTCAGGTCCTCGATGGTCAGGCCGAAGTAGGTGGCCGTCTCGGCCATGATGATCGGGACCGAGACCTCGTGGCGGCCCTCGTCGGGGAACAGGTCCTTGAGCACGATCTCGGCCAGGGCCAGGTCGATCGGGCTGCCGTTGAGCGAGGAGAAGGCCGTCACCCGGATCAGCGCGCCCTCGAGCTCGCGGATGTTGGACTGGACCTTGGAGGCGATGAAGGAGAGCACGTCGTCGGGCACGCTCAGGCCGTCGGCGACCGACTTCTTGCGCAGGATGGCGATCCGGGTCTCGAGGTCGGGGGGCTGGACGTCGGTGATCAGGCCCCACTCGAACCGGCTGCGGAGCCGGTCCTCGAGCGTGGCGATCTGCTTGGGCGGCCGGTCCGAGGAGATCACGATCTGCTTGTCGGCATTGTGAAGCGCGTTGAAGGTGTGGAAGAACTCCTCCTGGGTGCGCTCCTTGCCTTCCAGGAACTGGATGTCATCGATCAGCAGGACGTCGTTGTCGCGGTAACGGCGCTGGAAGGCCCCGGTGCGGTCGTCGCGGATGGCGTTGATGAACTCGTTGGTGAACTGCTCGCTCGACACGTACCGGATACGGGCCTGGAGGTAGAGGTTGCCCGTGTAGTGCCCGATCGCGTGCAGCAGGTGGGTCTTGCCCAGCCCAGCCCCGCCGTAGATGAACAGCGGGTTGTAGGACTTGGCGGGCGCCTCGGCCACGGCCACGGCGGCCGCGTGGGCGAACCGGTTGGAGGAGCCGATCACAAACCGCTCGAAGGTGTACTTGGGCGTCAGCTGGGGACGCTCGGCGACCGGCTTGGGCGCGGCGACCGGCCGCAGCTGCTCCTCGTCGACGGTGTCCTCCAGCGGTCCCACGGTGACCCGGATGTCCAGCGGCCGGCCCGCGACCCGCCCGAGGGCCGTGACCACGGTCGGGGCGTAGCGCTGCTCGATCCATTCCTTGACGAACTCGTCCGGGACGGCCAGGACCAGCGTGTCACCGGACAGAGCCACCGGGCGGATCTGGGCCAGCCAGGCCTTGTGGGTCGACCCGGCGCCGTCGAGCGACTCGAGGCACGCCGTCCAGATCGCCGCCGCGTCGTCATGGAACCCTTCGACCACAGCCGCCTCATCCCTTTCCGGCAATCGAGTCCTCCGGATGCCGACAGTGTGCGCTCAATGTGCGACACACCCTCTGCGACCCTTCGACCCGCCGCAACCTACATATCCACACCCCCATCCACAGGTGTGGAGAACCCGACCCTGCGGACGCGGTGGCCCGACCGGGCCGGTACCGGGAGAGACGGCAGACCCTCGACGTAGAGGGCAGATGGCCGTGACGGGGAAGCCGGGCCAGACGTGTGGGCCGCCGACTGAAGGCGGGCCGGAGGATAGCATCGGCAGCCGCGGCCCCTCAAGGGCTCGTCTACGGACTCAGCAGCCATAAGGAGACCCCGAAGGAGTCGCGTTGACGGCGTTCGCGCGAGGCCCGTACCATCGTCTTTCGGCGCGTTCTCCGCGCCCTGTCTCTGCCTGCCCCCGCCTCGACCGGGATTAGGAGCCGTCGTCGTGAAGCGTACCTTCCAGCCGAACAATCGTAAGCGTGCCAAGACGCATGGCTTCCGGATCCGGATGCGCACGCGCGCCGGACGCTCGATCATCGCCCGCCGCCGGGCCAAGGGCCGCATCCGGCTCGGAGCCTGAGGAGTTCCGGTGACCAACCTCGCCGCGCTGGGAGCCGCTGGTCCGGGCTGTCCGGCCTGGCGTACGGCTCCCCTCGGAGACCGGGGTGCGCCGTGGCCGCGGTGAACCGGCTCAGCTCGCCGGCCGCCTTCCGGTCGGTGTTCTCGACCGGTCGTTCCTACGCCCAGGGCGCGGTGGTGCTGTACGTCGCCAAGCGGACAACGGGGACCGGCCCGGCCAGGGCCGGCCTGGTGGTGAGCCGCAAGGTCGGCGGCGCGGTCGCCCGCAACCGGGCCAAGCGCCTGCTCCGGGAGGCCCTGCGCCTTGAGGGCAGGGAGCTGCCCGAGGGCCTCGACCTGGTCGTCGTGGCCCGGCCGAGCGTCGCCGGTGCCTCCTACCGGGAGATCGCCGGCGACATCCGCGAGCTGCTGAGCGCGGCCGGCCTGCGTGGAGGCGACGGCGCTTGAGTGACGGGCAGGACAGGACGCCGGCGCCCAGCAGGGCGGCCGCCGTGCTGATGGCGCTCATCGGGGGCTACCAGCGCTTCATCAGTCCCTTCCTGGGGAACCGCTGCCGGTTCCACCCGTCCTGCTCGGCATATGCCAAGACGGCGGTCCAGACCCATGGTGCCCTCCGGGGCTCCTGGCTGGCCCTGCGCCGTCTCCTGAAGTGTCAGCCGTTCCATCCGGGGGGCTTCGACTACGTTCCGCCTTCGACCGGTCGCGTGAAGCCGGGCCGCAAGGGGTACCGTGAGGTGGTGAGCGCCGGCCAGGTCGGCCCGCCTGAGAGAGGCTCCTCGTGATCGAGATCTTCAACAGTTTCCGTGATGCGCTCTACCACATCCTGACGTTCTTCCAGGAACTGGTCGAGCCGATCATGGGCAGCCAGAGCTACTGGTTCTCGATCGTCCTGCTGACGATCGCCGTGCGGATCCTGCTCATCCCGCTCACCGTCAAGCAGGTCAAGTCGACGCGGGTCATGCAGGAGCTCGCCCCAGAGATCAAGAAGCTGCAGGCCAAGTACAAGAACGACAAGACGAAGCTCAACGAGGAGATGATGGCGCTCTACAAGGAGCGCGGCTTCAACCCGATGGCCGGATGCTGGCCTCTCCTCGCCCAGATGCCGTTCTTCTTCGCGCTCTACCAGGTCATCTACCGCCCGGTGATCGCCGGCGGGCCGAACGTCCTGCTCGGCAAGACCTTCTTCGGCGTCCCGCTGGAGCAGCACTGGCTGCAGCTCGCGGGCTGGGCCAAGATCTTCTCGGCGGCCGGGCTCACGATCCTGGTCCTGACCACGGCCATGGCGCTCACCACCTACATCTCCCAGCGCCAGCTGATGAACAAGCAGACGGCCCAGGTCAACCCTCAGCAGCAGATGATCATGAAGATCATGCCGCTGATGTTCTTCGTGTTCGCGATCAACGTGCCGCTGGCGGTCATCATCTACTGGGTCACCACCAACTTCTGGAGCGTCGGCCAGCAGTGGATGCTGCTCCGCACCCACCCGGTGCCGGCGGGTGACGTGCAGGCAGCCCCCGCCGGGGCTCCGGCCCTTGTCGAGAACGGCGAGGGCCGCAAGGGCCTGCTCGGCCCATTGAGCATGTTCCGAGGCTCATCGCAGTCGCGAGCGACCGAAGAGCGTTCCCCGGCGACCAACAAGAACGGCAACCCCAACGCCACGACGGGGAACGGCAAGGCATCGCCCAACAAAGCATCGCCCAACAAGGCATCTCCCAAGCAGGGTGGACCAGCGGCCAAGGGAGCCCAGGCGAAACCGAGCCAGGGCCAGAGTGGCCGTCAGGGCACCAGCGGCAACCGGAGGTCTGGCAGCCGCTCGTCCGGAAAGGGCAAGTCGAGTGGCCCACGCCGAGGCAAGCGCTAGGACAGTCGACGCGGCGGTCACCGCCGCGGCCACCCAGCTCGGTCTCCGTCCAGACCAGGTCGACATCGAGGTCCTCGAGGACCCCGTCCCCTCCACCTTCGGTTACATCGGCACCCCGGCCCGAGTCCGAGTAACCCCCCGCAGCGGGTCCAGTTCCGACGGTTCGACGTCCACGGGCTCCTCGGCTTCAGAACCCGTGGCCGGCGGGTCGGGTCCGGCTGTCCCGTCGAGCGTGGAGACCTCGGGCGCTGGGTCGGCCGCCAGTGCGGATGCCGTCTCGGCGGCGACCGATACTCCAGCCCAGGTCGCGGGCGATGCCGCTGGTCCTGCCGCCACTGCCGCCCCTGATGCCGCCTCTGGCGTCGGGGTGGCGTCAGCCGATGCCACAGGTGCCCCGGTCTCTGCCGGAGCTGCTGGCTCTGCCGCCGCCCAGGCCCCTGCCGGTGTTGCCGACGGCGCCGCTGCACCCGACCCTGGCGCCGACCGCCAGGTCTCCGCTGATCCCGGCGCCTCGAACGCATCCCTGTCCCAAGCGACCCAGGTCGCGACCTCGACCTCGACCGCGACCCCTGCCCCCACCTCGACCCCGGCCGCGGGTTCGGCAGCAGAGGCGAGCTCTGATCCGGTCCTCAGCTCACCTCCCCGCTCGGGTCCGGACCCGGCCTCCACCTCCACCGATCCGGAGGCGGGTCCGACTTCCGGACGCCCAGCGGACGCCAACGCGACCGCGAAGAACGACTCGAGCGACCTGAGCCTAACCATCCGCTCGGACCCCCCGAACCTCTCTGCTCCCACATCCATCTCTGGAGCTGATACCGCGAGCCAGGTGGCGAATGCAGGGATCGACGAGCCCACCCCGTCCATCAGCACCCCAGAGGCCGCCGCAGTCCCCGCCGCGCAGTCCTCCTCGGCGCTCGCGTCCGGCAACGGTGATCGGACCTCGGACGGCGAGGCAGGCCGGGCAACGTCGGCCCTCCCCGCATCGTCCGCCGCCCCGGAACCGCCCAGTTCCGAATCGTCGAGGGAGACCAGATCTCCACGCCGCACCTACCGCGACGAACCGATCGAACCAGCGATGGTGGAGGCAGATACCGAACGAGCCGGCGATTTCCTCGAGGGGCTCCTGGACGCCTTGGACGTCGACGGTGACATCACCACCTGGGTCGACGAAGTCGGCGGTCATATCGACCTCGAAGGCTCCGAGCTGGATGTGCTCGTCGGCTCCAACGGCGAGACGCTCGATGCCCTCCAGGAGCTGACCCGTCTCGCCGTGCTCCGTCAGTCAAAGCGGCGGGCCCGCTTGCTCCTCGACATCAACGGCTTCCGTGCCCGGCAACGCGAACAGCTGGTCTCGATCGTGAAGGCGACGGCCGAGCAGGTGATCCGAACCCGCGAGGATCACGAGTTCCAGCCGATGACCCCGGCAGAACGAAAGATCGTCCACGACGCCGTCGCCGCGATCGATGGTGCCCGGACCGAGAGCCTTGGTGAGGACCCTCACCGTCGCGTGGTCATCCGGCCCGCCTAACGTTTCACGTGAAACATTGGGCTGACGGTGATGCTTCTCCTTGGCGTGGAGCACTAGCGCCAAACGAGGCCGAGCTCTTGGAGGAGGCCTATGCCGAGGCGGTCCAGCACGGCTTCCTAGGCCCGCGGGAGCGAGAACGACTGTGGGAACGACACCTGGACGACGCCTTAGGTCTTGCGGCGATCCGGCGGCCTGAGCCAGAGGAACACTGGGCCGATCTCGGATCAGGCGCTGGATTGCCAGGGCTTCCATTGGCCGTCGCGTATCGAGCCACGTCCTTCACCTTGATCGATGCGCAGCGGCGTCGACTGGACTGGGTCGGGGCAACCGCAGCCAAGCTGGGCCTTACCAACGTCAAGGTGGTCCACGCCAGGCTCGAGGACTACGGCCAGGGGCCTGCTAGGGAATTCTTCGATGTGGCAACCGCAAGGGCGCTTGGGCCGCTTCCTGTCGTAGCCGAGCTCGGGCTTCCGCTCGTAGCTGTGGGCGGGCAACTCCTCGTTCCCCGAGGCCAACCGGACAGTGAGGATCTCGAACAGGCCGCTCTGGCCTGCGAACAGCTCGGTGGCCGGGTCGACAACGTTGTCCCCAACCCCAGCTCGCCGATTGACCGGGTCGGTTTCGTCGTTATCATGGCAAAGATCGCTGCGACCTCCCCCCGCTTCCCCCGGCGATCGGGCGTGCCGGCGCGAACTCCGCTCGGCCAGCAGCGCGATCAGAAGCGCTAGCTGACATCAGGCGTCGATCGGGGTGTCGTCAGGATGGTGTTGTAGGTTGCTGCGGGATCGAGGAAACGAGCAGGGGCGGTACCCGGTCGTTGACCGGCGCTGTCTTGGCTTTCGGCATTCTGTGGTCGGAGTGGCGGTAGGGCGACGGTACGGTCCAGGGTCGGGTTGGCGTCATCAGGAGCCAGCTCGAGCGTCGGGCGTGCTCGACCAGCGCTCCCGGGTCCCACGCGCCGCCTCGTAGCTGTTGTGAAGGGAGGCGGGAGCCATCAGTCGGCGACCCGATGAGGCACCGCAGGTTCAAGAAGAGCGCACGGGCGGGTTCCTGAGCAGGTTGTTGGCTGCACTGGGACTGCGCCGGCGACGTGGAACCGAGGACAAGGCAAGAGAAGGCGTACGCGAGCAGGGGAAATCGGTGCGGTCGGCCTCGCCGCCGGCGGGCACCGCCGGGGGGGCCGGCATCGCGGAATCATCACCCGTAGGCGAGAAAAGCGGGCGCGGTGCCGACACGGGACCATCACAGGACGGTGAAACACCGACGGTGAACCAGTCTCGGGAGTGGCCGTTTCGCGATACCGCACCCAGGCAGGACCCAGCCGAAGCTCGACTTGACCCAATCTGGGGAACCGACCCACCGGACGCCGTCCGGTGGCATACGGATATGACCCCCGACCAGGAGCCCAGCACCTCCGGGTCGCCGACCAGACCGCCGGAGCCGCCTCACGACCCAGCCGCCGACGGGCGAAGTTCGCCTTCCTCTCTACCAAGCGCCTTCGCGCCCCCATCCCCTGGAACCGGTAGCCCCTCGCCCCTTCCCTCGACCCGAGACCCCTCGGACGCCAATGAGTCACAGGCCATTGTCGGGCAGGCGGCAGTTCCAACCCTGCGGGGCAGTGGTTCCGTTGGTGCTGCGGATGCCCCTGCCGACAGTCCTCTCGCTGGTACCCCTGACGATGCCGTCGCTGTTCCGCCCGACGATGAGCTCTTGGCGCAGCAGGGATCGGTCGAAGCCCCCGACGACCAGCAGGTCGAGCAGCCAGCGGTGGAGCAGGGGGGCGAACGTGCAGCTGGAGCCAGTAGGGACGCCGGGGGTTCGGAGTCACTCGACAGGCACCCCGGGCAGGGTTCCGACCTGCGGGAGGTAGCGACACAGGGTCGGGTCGACTCGCAGCTCACTGAGCCTTCTCAACAAGTCGCTGCCCAGGTCGACCTCGGCGACGGCGGCCAAGGGTTGTCTGGCCCTCCGGCCCAGGGCTCGGCAGCCGACCTCGGATCTGGAGCCCCCGGGACGTCTACTCCGCCCGGCCAAGGCTCGGGAGCAGTACGCGCCGGTGAAGCGGCGACGGTGCCTGCTCCTCCTGGCGCCGCTTCCACGGGTTCAGGCACGTCCAGCGATGGGTCCGGGGAGTCATCAAGCCAAACAGCAGCGCCAACGGCTGAGGGATCGGCCGGGAAGGACCCGCGGCCTGCGCGGCGTGCCGACGCCGAGGTCGGATGGTTCTCTCCAGAACTCGGTGCTAGCAGGCACACCGGGACGCTCTCTGAACGGCTGAGCGCCGAACGCCCGAGCGAAGAGCCAGGTGGGCGCCCTGTGTCCGAGGATTCATTGGGCGGCAGAGCGCATGCCGGGATCGGGATCACGCCGGCTCCAGAGGAACACCGGGGACCGGAGCTGATCGAGAACGGGATGGTCCACGTCGACCCCGACCCCGAGATCGGGTCGCCAACTCATTCGGCCGAACGGACCGCCAGCCAGATCGACCCAGAGGAGACCGGTAGCGGTTCGGAACCGACGGATGGACTCAACGCGGTCGTTCCAGGAGCCTCCCAGGAGCGCGAGTCCACCAACGGTTCCGGGGCCGACCCTGACGCAACCATCGACCCGGCCGCGACGGGCACAGGGACGCAAGTCGCCCGCGATGCCGCGGGAACCGTTCACGACCAAGGATCTGCGGTTGATCAGGGGTCGATCGCTGAACAAGGTTCCGCCGTTGATCGGGGATCCATCGTCAACCAAACGTCCCCGATCGACCAAGGACCCGTTGACGAAAGGTCTGCGGTCGACCAGGAGCATGAGACCAGCCCTGAGGAGCGTCGTCGCGCAGACGATTCGCTGGACGTGGATCCGGCCACTACAGAGTCTCCCGAAGGGATCACCGAGCCGGTCCCGACGCTGCGCCCGGGTGATGCGGCTGGGTCCCCGCTCGACCCGGACCGTGAGCACGTCACCTGGAACGAACCAGCGCTCCCGATGGCCTTGCCGGCGGGAGTGCCAGTGGATTACTCGGAGCGCCGTGACTCGACTGACGAGGTCTCGCCGGAAGACGAGCTCAGGCCGCAGCCAGACCCATCCTGGCCCCGCCTCTTCGCCCGAACCCCCGAGGGCCAGGACCCTGGTGAGACGGAGGGCCCGAGCAGCGACCAGGCGCCACAGGAACCCGTCGTGGAGTTCGCTCGTGAGAGGGGATCACCGGAGCCGTCGCAGTCCTTGACGCGACCAGCTCCTTCGCCGGCCACCGAATGGACCTCAGGAGAAGACCCCGCCGACGGCCTGACGGCTGTGCCCGCCGAGGAGGGAGCCACGGCGCGCCGCGAGCTCTCGGAGCGGTCCGAGGTGCAGCCATCGAAACCGGATGACGCGGGTGACGCCCCAGAGTTCTCGGAGCAGATCGAGGGCTCGACGATCGATAGGGTGTCGGTCGTGGACCTCACAACGCAAGACGAAGAGGGCGCTCGTGCGACTCTGGATTCACAGGAGCCAGGTGGTCAAGCAGCCACAACGGGGAGCCCGATCTCTGAAGCGTTAGCCGAACGAACCGGCCCGGCTAGCCCCGATGCGACCAGCAAAGCGAGTATCTCGACAGCTACGCGGGCGCAGACTGGGGAAGTGGACGTGCGGGAGGCATCGACGTCTCTCACGGGAGTCGATGTTTCACGTGAAACATTTGCAGGTGGTGGTGAAGGGATGGAGCAGGAACACGAGGACGAGGCCGTCGAGGATGAGGCTGCCGTCGCGGTTCGTGAGGCCGTGACTCGGGCAGCAGTAGAAGCCGGAGTCGATGTTTCACGTGAAACAAACGAGCTGGTCCCTGGGATCCCAGTTAATGAATTGGGCCAGGAACCAAGCGTGGACATTGAGGCTGCAGCCAGGAACGCGCGGGTCACCTTCCGTATCCATCGCGACGCTGCGAACGGAACCCGCCGTGTTATGGCGGTCGCCAATCAGAAGGGCGGAGTCGGGAAGTCCACGACGGCGGTCAACATCGGTGCCTACCTTGCCCTGGCGGGAGCACGAGTCCTGGTGGTCGACCTTGACCCACAGGGAAATGCGTCGACCGGCTTGGGCCTCGACCATCGCGACATCGAACCGTCGATCTACGACGTGCTCACCGGAGAGACACCACCGGCCGAGGCGATTCGGGCCACCGGAGTGGCGAACCTCTATGTTCTCCCCAGCACCATTGACTTGGCCGGCGCGGAGGTGGAATTGGTCAGTGCGATGTCGAGGGAGACTCGACTTCGCCGGGCCCTTGAGTCGATCGATCACCAGTACGACACAATCCTGATCGACTGCCCACCGTCGCTCGGGTTGCTCACCGTGAACGCTCTGGCCGCGGCGGATGAGCTCCTGATTCCGATCCAGTGCGAGTACTACGCCCTTGAGGGGCTCGGTCAGCTGCTCCGCAACGTGGAGCTCGTTCGGGCCAATCTCAACCCGGAGCTTCGTATCGGCGGCATCGTGCTGACCATGTACGACGGCCGGACCCGCCTGGCCCTGCAGGTTGTGGATGAGGTCCGGAGGCACTTCACGGACGTGGTCTATCAAACGGTCGTGCCTCGAAGCGTCCGGCTGTCGGAAGCACCGGGCTACGGTGTTCCGATCGCTCTCTACGATCCTCTTTCGCGTGGTGGCATTGCCTACCGCGACCTGACCTTTGAACTCGCGGAGCGGAGTGGCTTGCTCGCGCCGACCGGAGAAGGAGCCAACTAATGCGACGCCGTGGTGGCCTTGGCCGTGGACTGGATGCTCTGATCCCAAGCAGCCCTCAGGACGACCGCGAGCCGGCGGCTCAGCCAGTTGACCAAGAGCCCGTCACAGCAGTCGAGGTTGAGGACTCCTCTGGTCCAACCTTCGAGCAGCTCCTCATCGATCGCATCGACCCCAACCCGCGTCAGCCTCGTGGGGCCTTCGACGAGGAGCCGTTGCACGAGCTCACCGCGAGCATCGAGGCCGTCGGCGTGCTGCAGCCAATCGTGGTCCGTCCCAATGGAGAGCGCTATCAGATCGTGATGGGGGAGCGCCGGGTTCGCGCTGCCAGGACCGCAGGCCTCGAACGCATCCCGGCCATAGTCCGAACCACCGAGGACGATCAACTGCTTCGGGATGCATTGCTTGAGAACATCCACCGAGAGGATCTGAACCCGCTCGAGGAAGCGGCGGCGTACGAGCAGCTCTTGGTCGACTTTGGGATTACCCAAGAAGAGCTGGCGGCTCGTCTGGGGCGGAGTCGGCCCGTAATCGCCAACGCGATGCGGCTTCTGCGGCTGCCCGGGAGCGTCCAGCGTCGGATCGCAGCCAAGACGCTGTCGGCCGGTCACGCCCGTGCTGTTGCCTCGTTGGAGGATCCGGTTCAGCAGGAGCGACTTGCCGACCGGATTGTGGCCGAGGGCCTGACGGTCCGGATGGCCGAGGAGCTCGCCCAGCGGATCAAGAACGGGGAACCACTCCTCGGACCCGACGAGCGGGCCCGTGTCCGGCCGCGACCGACGATGCAGGCACCTGGCATGGTGGACCTGGCTGAGCGGCTCTCTGATCGCCTCGAGACTCGGGTCCGGGTCCAGCTCGGGAAGCGCAAGGGCAAGGTGCTGATCGAGTTCGCCACCCTGGACGACCTGCAGCGGATTTGCGATGCGATCGGCCTCGAACAGCGCACCCTCCAACTGCCCGATGGCGTGGAGCCGGCTGGAGACGACCCCCAGGTGATTCGCGAGGAGCGGACGGCAACTCCTGCCTCAGCCTGACGTTCCCGTGCCGCCCTGCTCACGACCGACCAACGTCGTGACTACTCCCCGATGCCGGCCGCCCGACTTCTCGTCCGCCCGGAGCAGGGCCAAGTAGGAGCCAACCGAGTGGAATCTGGTCGGAGTGGGCCTGGAGAGGTCTTGTCCCGCCGTGGAGACGGCTGGCGGTAGGGTCCAACCGGGGAGGGCCTCCGCAGGGCGGGTCGGGGCTTGGTCAGGGTGGGACCGGCCGGGGATCTACTTGGCCCGGTGAGCTGGTGGGGAAGGGACTGGCCGGGGATCGACTCGGGCCGAGTGAGAGCTGACGGGGAGTGGGACTGGCGGGTCCCTTGGCCAGGTCAGAGCTGGCGGGAGTGGACTGGCGGGATCGACTCGGCCG
>JASLIH010000195.1 GCA_030152105.1 Actinomycetes bacterium | reverse complement strand
TGGCCCGCATCTCGGCCGGGACCACGACGTCCCCGAGGGGGGTCCGCAGGCGGCCGTCCTCCAGGGTGCCGGGAAGGAAGTTCATCGCCGGCGAGCCGATGAAGCCGGCCACGAACAGGTTGCGCGGCCGCTGGTACAGCTCCTCGGGGGCGCCGACCTGCTGGATGACGCCGGCCCGCATGACCGCGACCCGGTCGCCCAGGGTCATGGCCTCGGTCTGGTCGTGGGTGACGTAGACGGTGGTGGTGCCCAGCTGGTTCTGGAGCCGGGCCACGGTGGTCCGCATCTGCACCCGCAGCTTGGCGTCCAGGTTGGACAGGGGCTCGTCCATCAGGAAGGCCTGGGGGCTGCGGACGATGGCCCGCCCCATGGCCACCCGCTGGCGCTGGCCGCCGGACAGGTCGGCCGGCTTGCGGTCCAGCAGCTCGGTGAGCTCCAGCAGCGCGGCCGCCTGGTTGACCTTGCGGTCGATCTCGGCCCGGTCGACCCGGGCCAGCTTGAGCCCGAAGCCCATGTTCTCGCGCACGGTCATGTGCGGGTACAGGGCGTAGGACTGGAACACCATGGCGATGTCGCGGTCCTTGGGGGCCAGCTCGTTGACTACCCGCCCGCCGATGCGCAGCTGGCCGTCGGAGATGTCCTCCAGCCCGCGTCCCTCGCTGGTGCAGGTTCCTGGTCAGGATCGCGACGGACCTCGCGCCGGCATCGCGGCCAACCGGAGTCTCCGCTTCCTGCCAGCTGCAAGACGGTCGTGCGCGCTGTCACGACCTGGCCGTGCGCACCGTCACGGTCTCGGGTCGCCGTGGCCGTCGTCGCGATGGCCGGCCAGCAGGTCGCGGATGGCGTCGCCCGACAAGGCGGTCTTGGGCAGGAACCCGATGACCGGGCTGGCCGCGATCAGCTCCGCGTAGTCCTGCTCGGCGTGGGTCGAGATGAGGATGACCGGTCGCGGGGTCATGCCGGCCTGCCCGTGGAGGCGCCGGGCCAGCTCAAGGCCGCTCTCCCCACCCAGGTCGATGTCCAGCAGGGTGACGTCCGGTCGCAGCTCCCCGGTGCGCTGGAGCGCGTCGGCGCTGTTGGAGGCCACGCCCACGACCGTCACGCCCTGGCCTTCCAGGAGGCCGCGGGCGGCGTCCAGGAACCGGGGGCTGTCGTCGACGATGAGGCAGCGCAGCATGGGCTCAGGATCGCAGCCCGGGGTGGCGGCGCGCATACCGGCTAGCTGGAAACTCATGGGCCGGTGGGGGTGGTGAGCGGAGGGTGGACGATGGCGACGTTGACCCCGGGCAGCCGGTTCAGCGCGGCGAACAGGTCCCGCCCTGTCTGGTCGTGCAGCAGCCGCCCGAACCGTCCCTGGTCGCCGTGGCGGGGCAGGAGCACGGTCACCTCGGTGTCGGGGCGGACACGACTGCCGACGGCCTCGGTGGCGCAGTCCACCAGGTCGCGGTTCGGGCAGTGGACCACCTCCAGCGGGACCGCCGGAGGCACCCCGGCCCACAGCCTGGTCAACTGGTCGGCCGCGCCGGGGTCGGCGGCGACGTGCAGCGCGGTGACCGACAGCGGGTTGAGCTGGCGGGCGTACTGCAGGGCGTGCAGGACGGCCCGGTCGAGCCCGTCGACCAGGACCAGGACCTCGTGGCGAGGCTTGGGTGGCGGGAGGAGCTCTGGCGCCTCCACCGCGAGCTCCCGCCGTTCCCTGGCATAGGCCCGGTTGGTGCGGTCCAGCAGCAGGACGAGCACCGGCAGGGCCAGCAGCACCATCCACGCCCCGGCGGCGAACTTGGTCCCGATGATGTCCAGCAGCACCAGGAAGGTCACCAGCGCGCCGGTCCCGTTGACGACGATCCCGTAGCGCCAGCCCGGCTCCCGCAGGCGCAGGTGCCGGCGGGTCATGCCGGCCTGGGAGAAGGTGAAGGAGGTGAACACCCCAATGGCGTACAGCGGCAGCATGCGGTTGTAGTCGGCCCGGAACGCCAGGGTGACGGCCACCGCCGCCACCGACAGGGCGAGCACGCCGTCGGAGAACACCAGCCGCTGGCCGCGCCTGGTGAACCGCCGGGGCAGGAACGCGTCGGCGGCCGCGAACGACACCAGCCGCGGGAAGTCGGCGAAGGAGGTGTTGGCGGCCAGGACCAGGATGGCCAGGGTGGCCGCCTGGAACAGGTAGAAGAAGGCGTGGCCGGCGACCGAGACACCGAGCACCCAGCGGGCCAGCTGCCCGATCAGGGTCGGGTTGCCGCCCTCGTAGGGTCGGACCCCGACCCGGACGGCCAGGAAGCTGACCCCGACGAACAGGCTGCCCAGGATCATCCCCATCGCCACCAGCGTCCGGCGGGCGTTGCGGGCCTCCGGGGGCCGGAACGCGGGCACGCCGTTGGAGATGGCCTCCACCCCGGTGAGGGCGGTGCACCCGGCGGCGAAGGCATGCAGGATCAGCAGCACGCCCACCGACGCGGTCGCCGGGGGCAGCGGGGCGGTGGCCCCGGCCGGGACCGGGTCGAGGTGCCCGGCGGCCAGGCGCCCCAGGCCGACCAGCAGCATGACCGCGCAGGAGCCGACGAACAGGTAGGTCGGCACCGCGAAGATGCGGCCCGCCTCCCGCACCCCGCGCAGGTTGGCCCACATGATGAGCCCGATCGCGGCCAGCGACAGCGGCACGACGAGCCGCTGCAGCGACGGCAGCGCGGTCGTCAGGGCGGCCACCCCGCTGGTCACGCTCACGGCAACGGTGAGCACGTAGTCGATCAGCAGCGCCGACCCGGCGACCAGGGCCCACCTGGGCCCGAAGTTGTCCTTGCTGACGACATAGGCCCCGCCGGCCGACGGGTAGGCGGTGATCGTCTGGCGGTAGGAGAGGATCAGGATGGTCAGCAGGGCGCCGATGGCCAGCGCGACCGGGAACGCCAACCGGGTCGCGAGCGCCCCGGCGGCGACCAGGACCAGCATGATCTGCTCGGTGCCGTAGGCGGTGGAGCTGATCGCGTCCGAGGAGAACACCGCCAGCGCCACCACCTTGCGCAGCCGCTCCCGCACCAGCCGCGAGGTGGCCAACGGCGGCCCCAGCAGCAGGTCCTTGTACCGGGAGGCTGGCGACCGGCGGCCGATCAGCCCGGAGGCGGCGACGCTGGTCATCGCTCCCCTACCCGTGCCGCGGCCGAGCCGGCACCAGGGGGCTGCTGCTCGGGTCCCGCTTGCCGGCGTACCCGCCGCTCCGGGCCTGGCCGGGGCCAGGCAGCTGGTCGGTCGGGGGCGACGGGCACCGCTCGCGGTACCGCTCCACCACCAGGAACCGGCCCAGCGCCACGACCGCGAAGTCTCGGCTGCTCATCGGAGGCCTCCTTCCAGTAGGCCGTGAAATCCTTCGCCTCCGAGCTTCGTCCCGCCGGGTCGCGATGTCGTCGGCGCCAGCGCCCATCTGTGCTCCCGGCCGCCTGCAACCCTGCGCTGGCGGCTAGCGGGAACCGGTGCCCGCCGTCCGGAAGCGGGGCCTGCCCGGAGCGCTCGCCCGCCCTACCGGTGGTGCCGAGAGCCTGCCGGATGGCAGCCACGGTCTGGGCCGGGTCGTCAACCCCGACCACCAGGCGGGCGTAGCGCTCATCGGCCAGGCGGATCACCCGGTTCTCGTCAGCGAGCCCGTGCGCCGAGATCGGCGGCCAGGCCGTCTCGCCAGCTGCTGTAGGCGGGCTTCCAGTCCAGCTGATGGCGGGCGAGCATGTTGGAGGCGCCGGCCAGGCCGGTCATGTAGGCCACGCCCCACTCGCCGACGAACGGCCGGGCAAGCAGGGCGGGGACATGACGGGGGGCCGGGGCGCCGAGCATGGCCGCCATCTCAGGCAGCCAGTCGTGGACCAGGGTGGGCTGGTCGTCGACGATGTTGCACACCCCGCTGGCTGTCGGATGCTCGACGGCGGCCAGGATCGCCGTGGCGACGTCGTGGACGTGGATGAAGGAGAACATCGAGGCGCCGTCGCCGACCAGCGGGACCTTGCCGTCGCGGAGCCGCCGGGCGAAGCCCCCCTCGGGGGCGAAGCTGGAGCCGGGCCCATAGAGGTGACCCAACCGCAGCACCAGCCCGCCGGCCCAGGTGACCCGGCGTTCCTGCGCAACCAGCGCGGCCACCTCGGGGGCGAACTGGGCCGGCGGGTCGCGCCACAGGGGCGCGTCCTCGTCCTTGACCGGGGAACCACCGGGGTCGTAGGCGTAGGCCACCCCTTGGGCGATCACCCGGGCGCCGCCGGCGGCGGCCACCAGGTTGGCGGTCCCCTCGGTGCGCAGCCGGTTGGTCAGGGCCATGTCCCGGTCCAGGTGCCTGGGATCGACGGGATCCGGGACCGCGGTCAGCATGTGCACAATCACGTCCGGGCCGGCCGACCGGACGGCGTCAGCGACGGCAGCCCGGTCCAGGGCGTCGACCGCCACCATCTCGGTGTCGGGGAGCCGGATCGGCGTGCGGGCCAGGCCGATCACCTGATGACCCGCGGCAGCAAGAACGGGAACAGCCTGACGGCCGATCACGCCGGTGGCGCCAGCCAGCAGGATACGCATGGGCGGAACTCCTCTCCGTGAGTCGCCAGCAGCGGGCGGCCGGCCGGCCGGCCGTGGTCCTCGGAGGGTTGCGCCGGTTGGGCCCCACGGCATCGCTGCTAGCCTCCATCCGCCGTTCCGGCCAGCCAGAAGCTGAGGATCATCCCGGTGTTGGACAGCACGCCGGGTCGGTGACGCCCGGCACCGCCGGCCGCAGCTGGGTGCGCCATGCTGCGGGCGGATGGGCGGAGACCAGCGCCCGGCATGTCAAGGAGGTACCGACATGGCCACCAAGGAGAAGCAGGCACTCGACGACCGCGGGTTGATCCGCCACCAGATGCAACTTGGGGCCGGGTTGATCGCGTTCGGCGCCCTCTCGATCCCCCTGTTCCAGATGACCGGCGTGCTGGACGGGCAGACCGCGACGGCGGCCTTTGCCGTTGCCACCGGCGTGATCGGTGCCGGCGCAGCGATGCTGCCGACCGGGGCCGCCGCCGGGGCCAGCGCCCGCATCCTGCGGTCGCTCCCGGACCAGGACGACGTGACCGACCAGCGCGTCGCCCGCAACGGCCAGTCCGGCAAGACCCCGGTCTTGAGCGGCACCCAGGCGAGCAACGGTCAGGCGGGCACGTCAACCCAGCGTGGCCAGTGACATGCCCCGGACCCTGCGTCAGCTCTGGGCCGACGAGGACCACGCTCACGAACGCGAACCTGGCCGCAGGCAACGACCGCGCCGTCCCCGTGCCAAGCAGGTCGCCCGGCTCCGCAGGTCGGTCGCCCACGGCAACCACGTCGCCAGGTAACAACGAGTCGCCGGTACTGCTTGGCGGCGTCGCCGGGTACGCTTGCTTCCCCGACCCCGGAGTCCTCGCCTGATGCCATGGAACCGCTGATCCGACCCGACACGTCGCGCGGCCTCCAGACGCCGGCCACGGCCGTCCCCGAGGTCCGGGTCAAGCCGCGGCTGCGTGGAGTCTTCCACCAGTGGGCCTTCTTCGTCTCCCTGGCCAGCGGCACCCTGCTGGTTCTGCTCGCCGCCACCCCCAGGGCCACGCTCGCGGCCGCGATCTATGCCGTATCGGTGTCCGCCCTGTTCGGGGTGAGTGCCCTGTACCACCGCGTCAGCTGGACCATCCCGGCCCGGCGCCGAATGCGCCGGCTGGACCATTCGATGATCTTCCTGCTCATCGCCGGGACCTATACCCCGGTCGGCCTGCTGGTCCTGCGGGGCACGCTCGCCAGTGTCGTGCTCGCGGTCGTCTGGGGCGGGGCCCTGGCCGGGATCGTGCTCGAGCTCGTCTGGACCGGGGCGCCCAGATGGCTCGGCGGGACGGTGTATCTGGCCCTTGGCTGGGTGGCGGTGATCGCCATGCCGCAGCTGTTCGCCCGGCTCGGCGTGCCCGGCGCGCTGCTGATCGTCGCTGGCGGGCTGGTCTACTCAGCCGGGGCGGCCGTGTACGCCCTGCGCCGCCCCGACCCGGTGCCGGCCGTCTTCGGCTACCACGAGGTCTTCCACCTGCTGGTGATCGCCGGGGTGGCCGCCCATTTCCTGGCCATCAGCCTGTTCGTGCTGCCCAGCGGCTGACGTCGCGCAGTTGGCTCACCCCGCCGCGGCCCGGCGCTCGGCCTCGGTCTTGAGGTGCCCGAGCACGCCGCGGATGCCCTTGTCCAGGGTCCGGCGGCTGTAGCCCTTGAGGAGGCTGGCCAGCAACCCCTCCCAGGACTCCTCAGAGCGCGCCAGCGTGCCGCCGTCGCTGGCCTGGAACCGGAACACGTGCACGGCCTTGATGCCCATGGTGGTGCCGGTCCAGGCGATCTCCCGGGGTGGGTCGACCACCTGCAAGGTGGAGGTGAGGGAGCTCGGCCCGGCCTTCCACCGGAACACCGTGCCGGGCTGGACCGGCCCCTCGGCGCTCACCGACTTGATGTCGGGGTTCCAGGACGGCCACTGGTCGATGGCCGAGATGACCGAGAACACCGTCTCGGGGTCGGCGTCGATCCGCAGCTCGCCGTCCGCGGTCGCCGGTGCGTTCCGGTTGATCTCCATGGGGCTTCCTCCCTGGTCTCCGGTGACTGGAACCGTCGGGATCGCCCCTCCTGTGATCGGCAACTCTACCTGCTCCGGCGGCTTGTTCAGCTTCCATGTGCGGCGCGAGGCACCCCCGCTTGGCATACTCACCTCGGCAGCGGTCGTTCTGGGCGAGAAGGTCCTGATGGACCTGGCGAGGGTGGTGCGCGATGTCGGAGTGGAGCGAGCTGACCTGGGACGACGCCATGCAGCGAGGGTACGAGGCGCTGTCCCAGGGCGAGGCGCTCTATGAGGAGATCGATGCCGAGCAGGGCCGGTCCAACATCGACATCGAGAAGCACCTGCGGCGCGCTGAGCTGAAGGTCGCCCAAGCCAACGCCTGGCTCGCCATGGCGCGGGAGCTGGCCTGGCAACGGGACGACTACGGCGGACGAGGCCGAGGGGCTCGGTGAGCACCACAGCGGTCGACGCGCAACCCCGACCCGCAGCTCAGCCGAGCGTCAAGTGATACCGCAGGCTACTTGTCGGTCTGGTCGTCGATCGCAGCGTCGGCGGCGTTACGCTTGACCGACTCGATGCCGTTGACCGCGCTCGCCTTGCTCTCATAGGCCTCGCTGGTCGCGATCACCTGGCCGTTGGTGGCGACCAGGCTGAAGCTGAACTTGCCGGTCGAGCCCTTCTTGAGGTTGTTGGCGCCTCAGGCCTCTGTCGGTGATCGTGTCGGGCGGGGTGAGCGGCCATCACTCGTTGGGGATGCCTGGTCGGCCGGCTGGTAGGCCCAGTCGTACAGCACGGCCGTCCTGACGATCAGGTCCTGGAGCGAGGCATTGCGCCGGCTGGCCAGAATCCACAGCAGTCCGGCCGGGAACAGCACGTACAGCACGGCCCGGATGAACGAACGCCACAGTGACAGCCGGCGGCCAGTACGCTCCACCACCCGCAGCCCCGCGACCTGCTTGCCCACCGACCTGCCGGTCGCCGCCCAGCTGAACGTCAGGTAGGCGACGGCGACCGCCGCGAAGGCGCCGGCGTCGAGCCAGTTGGGCAGGACGGGAAGGCGGAGCGGCGGGCCGGTCAGCAGGTAGCGGACCACCCCCGCGGCCACCAGCATCGCCAAGCCGAGCAGCCAGGCGACCCCGAGGTCCAGGACATCGGCCACGACCCGGGAGGCGAAGCCGGCCCGGTGGCCCTGCAGGGCCCTGGCTTCGGCATAGCGGGTGTCTCGGGTCATGGCGGCAGCTCATCGATGAATGGGCCGGTCTGGCGCTGTCCCTGCCGGAGCAGGACGCGGTCGACGATCCGGCTGACCAGACCGTCGACCCGCATCCCCTGCACCCGCAGGGCGTCGACCGTCTCGCTGGCCATGGTGCTGCTCGACTCGCGGATGATCTCCCCGAGGTCGACCTCGTCGATGACCTGCTCAGTGAGCCCAGGTAGGTCGACCCGGGCCAGGATGGCGTCCAGGTCCACCCGGGCGACGATCGCGTCCAGGTCGATACGGGTGACGATGGCGTCCAGGTCGATGCGTTCGGCGATGGCGTCGATGTCGATCCGGCGCACGATCTCGTCAAGGTCGATGCGGGCGGCGATCTGATTGAGGTTGATGCGGTCGACGATCCGGTCCAGGTCGACCCGGGCCACCACCTCGTCAAGGTCGATCTCGTCGAGGACGGCGGCAACGAGCCCGGCGATCAGCGCACCGACGGCCCTGACGGCGACCGCCTGCGCACGTCGCTGTTCCGCCACCCCTCGCGCCGCCCAGCCGTCGAGGTCGAGATGGTGCCGAGCCACCGCCACCGAGCCCCGCGCCAACGCCACCGCGGGACGGGCGAGGGCCCGCAGCGGCCACCCGAACCGGCCCACGACGGCACCCGCGGCGTCCAACGATCGCCGCTGCGCCTCCACCGCCAAGCCGAACGCCGCCGCGGCCAGCAGCCGCGGCACGTCGACCTGTCCATCGGGCGCCCCCGGGGGGCCGAGCAGCTCCGATGACAGCGGTACCAACGCCCGCTCGCTGCCCTGCACCACCCCTCCGATCCGCTTCCGCTCGCGCACTGGCCTCTCACGGCCCAGTGTCGCGCCAGGCAGACGAGCTAGCATCACCCATTCGGGGTGATCTCGCAGGCCACCCGGCCAATCAGGTCTCGACCCCGGGCCTGGCCGCCGCCGCTGCCGGTCATGGCCGTGCCCGACCAACGACACGGCCAAGGTCCCCGATGGCATAGACACCCTCGCCCGACGGCCGCCCGCGGACCAGGTCGGCCACCAGCCCCGTCCACCCCGTCTGGTGCGAGGCACCGAGTCCGGCCCCGTTGTCGCCGTGGAAGTACTCGTTGAAGACCAGGTTGCCGCTCCAGGCAGGGTCGCCCTGGAGGCGGTCCACCCACCCGAAGCAGGGTCGCCGCCCGTCGGGCCCGACAACGAACAGGCTGACCAGCCGCTGCCGCAGATCGGCGGCGACCTGGTCGAGGGTGTGCCGTGGGCCGCCCGTCGGGTACTCGACGGTGAGCTCGTCGCCGAAGAACCGGTGGTAGCGCTCGAGCGCGCTGATCAGCAGGTAGTTGAGCGGGAACCAGATGGGCCCACGCCAGTTGGAGTTCCCCCCGAACATCGCGGTGGTCGACTCGGCCGGCTCGTAGTCGATGCTGGCCCGGAAGCCCTCGACCTCGAGCTCGTAGGGGTGGTCGCGATGGAAGGCGGACAGAGCCCGCAGGCCGTAGGGCGACAGGAACTCGGTCTCGTCGAACAGCTTGGCGAGCAGCTTGGTGAGGTGGTCGACCCCGACAACGCCGAGGAGCAGCCGCCGATTGCCGGGCTCGCCTCTGACCAGGCCCTGCTCGGCCAGGCGCCCGGGGCCGCCCAGCTCGTCGAGCAGGCGCGGGAATGCCTTCCCGACCGCCTCGGCACGGCCGATCGCCTCCTCATCGACCACCACGGCGGCGAGGAGCGGGATGACGCCGACCATCGACCGGACCTTGACCGGCACCGCGCTCCCGTCGGGGGCGACGAGCTTGTCGTAGTAGAAGCCGTCGGCGTCGTCCCATACACCCAAGGTGGCCATGGCGTGACGGATCTGGGCGAAGTGCTCGAGGAACTTGAGCACGAGGTCGAGCGTGGGCCGCCGGCCGGAGCGGTTGAGGATCGAGGCGATGCCGGCCATGGAGAGTGCGTAGAACGCCATCCACCCGGTGGCGTCGGACTGCTCGAGCGTGCCGCCGACCGGGAGATGAGAGCGGTCGAGCGGGCCGATGTTGTCCAGGCCGAGGAACCCTCCCTCGAACAGGTTCGAGCCGTTGGCGTCCTCGCGGTTCACCCACCAGGTGAAGTTCACCAGCAGCTTGTCGAACACCCGGCTGAGGAAATCCAGGTCGCGAGCGCCGTCGATGGCGAACACCTCGAGCGCCGCCCAGGCCTGCACCGGTGGGTTGACGTCCCCGAAGTCCCACTCGTAGGCGGGGAGCGCGCCGCTGGGATGCTGGAACCATTCGCGGCACAACAGCAGCAGCTGGTACTTGGCGAACGCCGGGTCGAGGTGGGCAAGGGCCACGCAGTGGAAGGCCAGATCCCAGGCCGCGAACCAGGGGTACTCCCATTTGTCCGGCATCGACATGAGGTCGAACGCCTCGAAGCTGGTCCAGCGGGCGTTGCGTCCGTCACCGCGGGACGCCGGCGGGGCCGGCTGGGTCGGGTCGCCCTGTAGCCAGCGGGCCACGTCGTAGGCGTACAGCTGCTTGCTCCAGAGCATCCCGGCGAACGCCTGCCGCATCACCGCCGCCTCGTCGGCCGAGCGGTCGGGTGGGCTCAGCTCAGCGTAGAAGGCGTCGGCCTCCTGCCGGCGCTGGCCCACGACCCGGTCGAAGTCGGCACCGAGCGCCACCGCGGCCTCCGGCCCGGCGCCGGCCGGGCGCAGGCGGAGGCGCAGCTCGACCGTTGCCGCCGGCCCGACCGGGAGCCGGTACCACATCGCCGCCTTGGTGCCGTGCCGGTCGGGGTTGATGGTCGCCGCCCCGGCCACCACGTGGTCGTTGATCCCGTCCTTGGGGTACGGGGTCGTGTTGGGCACGCCGAACAGCCGCTGGTTGTTGGACTCGTTCTCGCAGAACAGGGCGGTCGGGGGGACCCCGTCCGGCCCGGCGCCAGCCAGCAGCTCCAGGTCGCCGAGGAAGGGATGGTCGATCGCCACAGAGCCGTCTGCCCCACCCCGCAGCTGGGGCCTGGGCCCGTCCATCTCCCACGACCAGGTGTTGCGGAACCAGGCGGTCGGGAGCACGTGCAGCGTGGACTCGTCCGGACCGGCATTGGTCACCCGGACCACCATGAGCAGGTCAGTGGGATCGGACTTGGCGTAGTCGACCTCGACGATCCAGTACCGGTCCTGATCGAACACGCCGGTGTCGAGCAGCTCATACTCCGGATCGAGCTTGCCCCGACGCCCGTTGCCGGCGAGCAGGTCGTCATAGGGGAAGGCGCCCTGCGGGTAGTGATAGCGCCAGCGGTTCCAGGCGTGGCTGGGGACGGCGTCCAGGTACCACCAGTACTCCTTGACGTCCTCCCCGTGGTTGGCCTGCGCGCCGGTCAGCCCGAACATCCGCTCCTTGAGGATCGGGTCGCGACCGTTCCACAGCGACAGGCCCAGGCAGAGCCGCTGCTCCACGTCGGAGAAGCCGGCCATGCCGTCCTCCCCCCACCGGTACGCGCGAGAACGGGCGTGGTCGTGTGGGAGATAGGTCCAGGCGTCGCCGTCGGCGCTGTAGTCCTCCCGCACGGTGCCCCACTGGCGTTCGCTCAGGTACGGCCCCCACAGGTACCAGTCGCCGGCCTGGCGCAACCCGTCCTCCAGGCGCCCGAACCCCTCGACCCGCTCGCGCTCGGCATTCGCCATGGTCGCTCCAATCCGTTGCCGGCCACAGCGACCATAGCGGTCCCCAAGCTCCCCGGGCGTCTCCCGAAACGGATGAATCTGCCCGTGGGGCCTCTGGGCATCACCCGTGGGGTGGACCAAGTCGCGGGTCGGTGATGCCGCCAGGGGAGGCGAGGCGTTGGATGTCCCAGCCGGCGAGCCGGGCGCCGGCCTGGTAGGCGCTCTCGTAGAAGTCGAGCACGGCGCTGCGCGGCTCGGGCTCGGCGCGGGCGTCGTCATAGCGCAGCACGGCCAGGTGGCTGCCGTTGCGCGGATCCCACCAGGCAGCCGCCGGGTGCAGCGGCTCAGCAGCCAACCCGGCTGGCTCCGGCGCGGTGTAGGCATAGAAGGCCGGCTCACCGAAGCGATCGTCGCCGAACCAGAAGCCGAAGCTGATCACCTCCCGCGAGTACGCCTCGCGGGTCACCGGATCGGCCGTCGGGGGCTGATCGGTCCGGCGGTCGGCAAAACGGGTGTGGGCGATGTCGATGGTGTGCCAGAAATGGTGCACCGGGCTGACCTTGCCCGAGAACCGGGCCGCGAACTCCTCCAGCAGCAGGTTGATCCGGCTGAGGACCTGCCAGTAGCGGGTCGCCCAGGCCGGGTCGTAGCTGGCGTGCTCGGTGTCGTCGGCGAACCGCCGCTCGCCATCGGGGAGGTCGAACGGCCGGGGGACGGCGATGGTTGCCTCGACCCCGAGGGCGGAAAGCGCCTTCAGCAGGTTGCGGTGGAACGAGGCCACCGACTGGCCCTGGAGCGGGAACGCCGCAGCGCCGTCAAGGGTCTGGATGCGCAGCTGGTGGTCGATGAAGTCGAAGTCGATGGTGAAGACCGGATTGCCGTCGACCTGGCCCATGGGCCGGGTGGTGATGCCCCGGCCGGTGAGGTGGAAGGGCACGTTCCACCAGTGGTTGCGCCGCACACTGGCGGCCAGCCGGACCTTGCCGACCACCTGGCAGAACCGGTGCAGCGTCTCCTTGGTGTCTCGCCACTCGGCCAGCGGCATCGGCGGGAACAGCTCCATCG
>JASLIH010000155.1 GCA_030152105.1 Actinomycetes bacterium | reverse complement strand
TCAAGTACAACCGCGAGGGCGGCTCGGTCCACCTGGCGTGCGAGCCGGTGCCCGGCGAGCGGCTCCGCATCAAGGTCACCGACACCGGGCTCGGCATCGTCCCCGAGGCCCTGGAACGGCTCTTCGTCCCGTTCGAGCGGGTGGCCAGCCAGCCGAGCGCCATCGAGGGCACCGGGCTCGGCCTCCCGCTGTCCAAGCGCCTGGCCGAGGCCATGGGCGGCGCCCTCGAGCTGGTCAGCACCCCAAGCAGGCGGCGCCGGCGGCCGAGCCGGTCTCCCAGACCGGGCCCGACATCACCGTCCTCTACATCGAGGACAACCTGTCCAACCTCCAGCTGGTCGAGCGGGTCCTCGGCCACCGGCCGGGGTCCGGCTGATCTCGGCCATGCGGCCCCAGCTCGGCCTCGACCTCGCCAGCCAGCACCCCGACCTGATCCTGCTCGACCTCCACCTTCCCGACATGCCCGGCGAGGCGGTCCTGCGACGCCTGTGGTCCAGCCCCGCGACCGCCGACATCCCGGTCGCGATCCTCAGCGCGGATGCCCGGCCGGCCCTGATCGAACGGCTCCTCGCCGAGGGGGTCCGCGGGTTCCTGACCAAGCCCCTGGACGTCAAGGAGCTCCTGGGCCTGGTCGACGGCGTCGCGGCCGAGCGCGCGCAGGCCGCGACCGGCTGACCAGCGCAGGCCCGCCTCAGTCGACCCGGTCGAACGGCCAGCCGGAGACGACCACCTGCATGGGGCGGCCCTCGACGATGGCCCCGAAGGCGGCCCGGTCGGGGCTGTCGGGGTCCTCGCCGACCCGGAAGCCGCCCCCGGGAAGGGGCACCAGGGCGTCGGTGTCGCTGTCGGGCCATTCCAGGGCCAGGGTGCCGCCGGCGGCTGGGACGACCCGGACCTGGGGGGTCCACGGGTTGAAGGCGGCGTAGGTCCCGACCAGCGCCGCCAGCGTCCCCGGGAGGCCGTCGGTGGACGGGGCGGGCGGCGGCTCACCGTCGCCCGGCGGTTCGGGGTCGGCGGGCGGCGGGTCGGGGGGCAGGGACTGGTCGAGGGCCGCCGCTCGCAGCAGGGCGATGCCGTGGTCGACGACCTCCCAGGTGCTGCCCGGGCTCGACGGCGGCCGCCAGGGGCCGTTGCCGAGGGCGGCCACCCCGACCCCGGTCTCGGGATCGCCGTAGGCGTCGCCGCCGTAGCCGGGACAGTCGCCCTGGTGGCCGACCCGGAGGTAGCCGGCGGCGACGTCGAGCTCGACCCCGTGGCCGTAGCCGTAGCCCTTGCCCTCGGGGATGGGCACCGACGGCGCCAGCATGGCCTCGCGGGTCGCGGGCTCGAGCAGGGGCGGGTCGCCGGCGAGGAGGGCGCGGAGGAACCGGCCGAGGTCGGCCACGGTGGACAGGGTGGCGCCCGAGGCGGCGGTCGTCGGCACCCAGGGGGCCGGGACCAGGGCCCCGCCGGGCAGCTCCAGGTAGCCGGTGGCCGCCCGGGCCTGGGCCTCGGCGGTGGTGACGGCCTCCGAGCCGGTCATGGCGCACGGGCCGAGCACGTGGCGCTCGAGGGCCTCGGCGAGGGAGCAGCCGGCGACCCGCTCCAGCACCAGCCCGAGCACGGCGTAGCCGACGTTCGAGTAGCGGGCCCGTTCGCCGGGCGGCCAGCCGGGCGGGGTGTGGGCCAGGGCCAGGGCCTCCACCGCCGGGGACGGCGAGCCGTCGAGGCCGGTGACGATCCCGGCGGTGTGGCCGAGCAGGTGCCGGACCGTGATCGGCCCGAACGGGGTGGCCAGGGGCAGCCAGGGGAGGTAGCGGTGGACCGGGGCGTCCAGGTCGAGCCGGCCCTCCTCGTGTTCGCGGAACAGGGCCACGGCCGCCAGCATCTTGCCGATCGAGGCCACCGGCAGCAGCGCCTCCGGGGCCAGCGGCCGGCCAGAGGCGACGTCGCTCACGCCCACGGCGAACTCGTGGCGCCACCCACCCGGCCCGGTCAGCCCGACGGCCATGCCGGGCAGGGCCAGGCGGGCCCGCGCGAACCCCTCCAGCCGCTCGGCCGCGACCTCCAGCGATCCGGGCCCCGTCATCAGCGGTCCTCCCTCTGCTCCCGGCGGCGCCACCACGGCCTCGCCGGGGCGCATGATCCCAGCACGCGAGGGTCGCCGCATGGGGATTTCCGCGTCCTGGGACGGTGGAGGCCGTGGTCGCTGGCCCCGGCGCCTGGGCGGTTCCCGTAGGGTTGGCGGCGATGTTCCTCGTCGCCCTGGTCGCGCTGAGCGCGCTGGCCGTGCCGCTGGCCGGCGGGCGGCTGAGCGCCCTGGTCGAGCTCCACCTCCGGCGCGTGTGGGCGATCTACGCCGCTCTCGGCCTGGCCGTCCTCGGAGTCGGCCTGCCCGGCCTGCCCGACGGGCTGCGCTCGCTGCTGCTGGTGGCGGCCTACCCGGTCGGGGCGGTGTTCCTGCTCGCCAACCGGCGGGTCCCGGGGATGGCCCTGGTCGCCCTCGGCGCCGCCCTCAACCTGCTGGCCATCACGGCCAACGGCGGGGTCATGCCGGCCTCGGCCGACGCCCTGGCCGCGGCCGGGCTGCCGGCCACCGAGCCCGGGTTCGAGAGCTCGGCCGGGCTGGCCGACCCGCGGCTGGCCTTCCTTGGGGACGTCTTCGCCATCCCGGCCTCCTGGCCGCTCAGCAACGTCTTCAGCGTCGGCGACGTGTGCATCGGGGCCGGCCTCGCCTGGGGGCTGCACCGGGTCTGCGGGTCGCGGCTGGTCCCGCGCTGGACGGGTAATGCGGGTGCGGCACCGCCCGGCCAGCTCTAGATTGCCGCCATGAGCGGCGACTGGCGAACCCACATCCGCTGGGTGGTGGCCCATCCCACCGAGCCCAAGGTGCTGCTGGCCCGTCGTGACGGGACCCAGCGCCTGCCCGAGGTCGAGCGCCCCGGCCCGGTCTGGACGGGTGACCCGGGCCAGCTCCTGCCCGGCCTGCGCGACCTGCTCGGCACCGACGCCGTCCTGCTGCGCTGCCTCGAGGAGCACGAGGACGCCGCCGCCCGGGCCCAGCGGGCGACCCTGCTGGCCGTCCCCCGGGCCCTGCCCGCCCTTGCCGAGGGCCTGGCCTGGGCCGGCCGGGCCGAGCTGACCGGCGCCGACCCGGCCGCCGCCCGGGTGGTCGAGGAGCTGGAGGACGGGAGCGCCGGCCTGCCCGGGCGGCCCTGGGCGGCCCGCGGCTGGTTCGCCGGGGCCGAGCGCTGGCTGGAGGACGCCATGGCGGCCATCGGCCGGCCCGTCACCGGACCGGTGGAACAGGTCCGGGTCTGGGAGCTGTCGTGCGTCCTGCGGGCCCCGACGGCCGCCGGCGACGTCTGGTTCAAGTCGAACGCGGCCTCGCCCCTGCTCGTCAACGAGGCCGTGGTGCTGGGCGAGCTGGCCGGGCTGTTCACAGCACACGTGCCGGCCCCGCTGGCCGTCGACCCGGAACGGGGCTGGATGGTGCTGGACGACTTCGGCGAGGAGGTCGGCTGGGCGGTCCCCCTTGAGGTGGTCGAGGAGGTGGCCCGGGCCTTCGCCCGGATGCAGGTCCAGGCCACCGGCCACGTCGACCGGCTGCTCGCCGCCGGCTGCCTCGACCGGGGCCTCGACCGGCTCGCCGCCCAGGCCCGGGCCTGGCTGCCGGCCGTCGAGGCCACCGCCGAGCTGGCCTGCATCGACCAGGCGACCTGGCTCACCGAGGACGAGACGGCCGCCGTGCGGGCCGCCCTGCCCCAGGTGCTGGCCTGCTGCGCCGAGCTGGCCGGCCACGCCGTCCCACCCTCGATCGTCCACGGCGACCTGCACCTGGCCAATGTGGCCAGGGGCCCGGCGGGCTGGCTGTTCTTCGACTGGACCGACGCCTGCGTCGCCCACCCGTTCCTCGACCTGGCGACCATCCGGCGCGGCACCGCCTTCGCCGAGGAGGAGGGCGACGACGAGCTGCGGGAGCGACTGCGGGCCGTCTACCGCTCGGAGTGGGCGTCCTTCGAGCCGCCCGAGCGCCTGGACCGGGCCCTCCGGCTGGCGGCCCCGCTCGGCGCCCTGCACCAGGCGGTCAGCTACCGGTCGATCGTCGCCCAGCTGGAGCCGCCGATCGACGCCCACATGGCCCAGTCGACCGCCTGGTGGCTGCGCCGGATGCTGACCGAGCTGGACGAGCCAAAGCTAGGTACCGCCGGGCTCTGAGTCAGGCAGCCGCTGCTCATCCCCTCGCCCGCCCCGCCCTCTACCGTGACCGACGGCACCCGGGCCCTGTGCCGCGCGGCACAGCCGGGTCGCCACCGCCGCCGCAGACTGACGGCGGAGGTACCGCTGAACTGTGGGGGAGAAGGTGCGGGAGACGGAATGGGAAGCGACGGGGACCGTCCTGCCGGAGCTGATCGCTTGTCCCGAGCCGGGCTGCGGGGTGCCGGCCGGGGTGGTGGACCGCTTCGTGCTGGCCTCGACCAGTGGGCCGGTCGAGCACGCGAAGACCTGGTGCCTGGATGGCCACGGGTTCACGCAGCGGGTGGACGCGCTCACCGGCTGGCCGATGGTGCGGATGCCGAAGCCGGCCGGGACCGGCGGCTGACCCGGGGGGGTCCGGGGGACCGCCGGGGTGGTCCCCCGGTGGATCGGCCCAACGCGCTGGTCGAGCGGGTCCGCCGAGGGGTTGTCGGCGACGGCCAGGAGCTGGCCGGGCCGTTCGGGCCGCGGCGCATCACCTACGCCGACTGGACCGCGTCGGGCCGGGCCCTCGGCTTCGTCGAGGACGCCATCCGCGACCAGGTCCTGCCCTGGTACGCCAACACCCACACCGAGAGCTCGGGCACCGGCCGCCACACCACCCGGCTGCGCGAGCAGGCCCGCCAGGTGATCCACCAGGCGGTCGGCGGCACCGACCAGGACCTGGTGATCTTCTGCGGGTCGGGGGCGACGGCGGCGGTGGCCAAGCTGGTCGGCCTGCTGGAGCTCGGGGTGCGGGCGGCCGGGCCCGGCCCGCGGCCGCTGGTACTGGTCGGGCCGTTCGAGCACCACTCCAACCTCCTGCCCTGGCGCGAGTCGGCCGCCGACGTGGTGGCCATCGGCGAGGACGCCAACGGCCAGCTCGACCTGGCCGAGCTCGAGGCCCAGCTGGCCCGCCACGCCGGGCGGCCCCTGGTGGTCGGGAGCTTCTCGGCCGCCTCCAACGTCACCGGCATCCTCACCGACGCCGACCGGGTCGCGGCCCTGCTCCACCGCCACGGCGCGCTGTCGGTCTGGGACTACTCGGCCGCCGCGCCCTACGTGCCGATCCGGATGGCCGAGAGCCGCCCCGGGGCCGGCGACCACAAGGACGCCGTCTTCTTCTCGCCCCACAAGCTCATCGGCGGCCCCCAGACGCCCGGGGTCCTGGTCGTCCGCAGAGGGCTGGCCCGCAACCGGGTCCCGACCGTGCCCGGGGGCGGCACCGTCGCCTTTGTCGACCCGGTCGGCCACCGCTACCTGGACGACCCGGTGGGCCGGGAGGAGGGCGGCACCCCGGGGATCGTCGAGTCGATCCGGGCCGGGCTGGTCGTCCAGCTCAAGCAGGCCGTCGGGACCGACCTGATCCAGGCCCGCGAGCAGCGGTTCCTGCGCAGGGCCCTGGACCGCTGGCGCGGCAACCCGAACCTGGAGCTGCTCGGCAACCTGGAGGTCCCACGGCTGCCGATCGTCTCCTTCCGCATCCGGCACGGCGACCGCTACCTGCACCACGAGCTGGTGGTGGCGCTGCTGAACGACCTGTTCGGCATCCAGGCCAGGGGCGGCTGCTCGTGTGCCGGGCCGTACGGGCACCGGCTGCTCGGCATCGGCCCCGACCGGTCGCGGGACCTGAGCGAGCAGGCCGGCCGGGGCTACTTCGGCATCAAGCCCGGCTGGGTCCGGCTCAGCTTCAACTACTTCATCAGCGACACCGTCGCCGACTTCCTGGTCGAGGCGGTCGACCTGCTGGGCCGGCACGGGCACCGGTTCCTCGGCGACTACGCCTTCGACCCGCGCACCGGCCACTGGCGCCACCACCAGGCGCCCCCCGACCAGCTCCCGTCGCTGGCCGGCCTGCTCGACGGCCAGCCCGGCCCGGGACCGGGGCCCGGCGAGGACGCCCTGGCCGGCTACCTCGACGCGGCCCGGGAGCTGCTGGCCACCGCTCCGGTGGCCGGCCCCGCCGCCGGCCTGGGGCCGGGCTGGCTCCCGCCCGAGCTGGAGCGGCTGCGCGACTTCTCCCTGCCACCGCTGCCGGCCTAGCCCCGGTCGAGGCAGTCGGCCGCCTCCCGCTCGGCCCGGGCCGACCGGCGCCGCAGCCAGGCCACGGCCAGCCCGGCGGCCACGGCCAGGCCGAGGGCGATGCCGGCCCGGCCGGTGAGCAACTGGACGTGGCGCCAGCCGGCCCCTGCGGCATAGCCGGCCAGGACGTGAGCCACCGCCCAGAGGGTGGCCGCCCCTCCGGTCCAGAGGGCGAAGGTCCGGTAGCGCAGCCCGAGCATGCCGGCCAGCCCGGGAAGCACCACCCGGGCCCCGGCGGTGCAGCGGCCGACCACCAGGGCCCGGCCGCCGCCAGCCAGCAGCAGCGACTCGACCCGGTGGAGCCGAGCCGGCCCGACCCGGCGGGCGAGCCGCGAGGCGAGCAGGCGGGGACCCCAGCGCCGCCCGATCCAGTAGCCGGCCGAGTCGCCGGCCAGCGCGCCGGCAGTGCCGACGGCCAGGGCGGCGGCCAGCGGGACGCGGCCCTGGGAGGCCAGCACGCCCCCGAGCAGCAGGGCCAGCTCCCCGGGCAGGACCAGGCCCAGGAAGGCCGGGGCCTCAAGGGCCGGGAGGGTGAACAGGAACGCCAGGGCGGCCCAGCCGGACAGCGACAGCAGGCCTTCCGCGAGCTGTCCCATGGTCCCTCCCGCCGTCGGTGCGTCCTGGGAAGGTTCGCCGACCGGCGCGGCGGTGGCATCGGGGTCGACCCTGGACCTGTCCCTGGAATCCGGCCCGGCGCCTCAGGGACATCCCCGGGGCCGGGATCAGCCGGCGGTGGCCAGCAGCCAGATGAAGGCGAAGTGGCAGACCCCGGCGGCGACCGTGAAGGCGTGCCACACCTCGTGGTAGCCGAACACCTGCGGGCTGGGGTCGGGGCGCTGGCGGATGAGCACCACCACCCCGAGGGTGTAGAAGAGCCCGCCGGTCATGGCCAGGGCGACCTTGCCGAGGCCGAGGGTGGCCACCAGCTCGGGCAGGAGCAGGACCGAGATCCAGCCGAGGCCCAGGTACAGGATCATCCGGGTCAGGCCGACGACCGGGTTGGCCGTCCGCAGCAGCACCAGGACGATCCCGGCGGCGGCCACCGTCCAGACCAGGGCCAGGAAGGCCACCCGCCAGCCGGGCCGCAGCGCCAGCAGGATCACCGGCGTGTAGCTGCCCGCGATCAGCACGTAGATCATCGCCCGGTCCAGCCGGTCCATCCGCAGCCAGGCCCTGGCCGACCACTTGCGCCGGTGCAGGGCGGTGCTGCTCCCGAACATGGCGACCAGGCTGACCACGTACACCAGCGCGGCCAGCCGGGCCCGGCCCGAGCCGGCGGCCAGCAGCAGCGCCGCCCCGGCGGGGATCGAGGCCAGGAACGCGAACTGGTGGAGCCGGCCCCGCAGGCGGGGGGTCACCGGTCGCGGATGTGGGACGGGATGGTCACTCATTCTCGTCATTGCACGACGACCGGCGGCCGTCCACCACCCCCCATCCGCCGTATCCCTCTGGGAGATCAGCGACGCCCCGGCCCTGCCCGGGGGAGCGTTCAGAGCCGGGGCGCCAGCCTAAAGATACCCAACGGCGGCCCACTCGATACCAGCTCAGCGGACGGTGATCGTGCCGCGCATCCCCAGGGTGGCGTGGCTGGGGATTCGGCAGTAATAGGAGTAGGTGCCGGGCCGGGCCTCGAAGGCGACCGAGCGCAGTTGCCCCACCGGGGCGGTGACGTCGACGCCGAGGGCGTCGATGGTGAAGGTGTGCCAGAACAGGTCGCGGTTGCGGAGCGCCACCCGCACCTCGCCCGAGCTGGCCCGTAGTGAGTCGGGGACGAAGGTCACGTTGACCGTCTCGACCTCGAGCGCCCCCGCCGGCGCGACCTGGGGCGCGGCGTCGGTCATCGCCCAGACCAGCCCGAGGCTGGCGAAGATGAACACCACCGCCAGCACCCCGGTGGGCGCGGCCGCGCCCCGCCCGGCCGCCGGGTCGCGCAGGTGGACCAGCCCGGCCACCGCGCCCACGAAGCCGGCCAGCGAGAAGGCGACCAGCGCCCCCGGGACCAGCAGGTCGGCCGGCCCGATCCGGAAGGTGGCGTTGCCGTTGGCCGCGGGGAACATCCAGAACTCGATGTTCACGAACAGCGCCGCCAGCACCAGCAGGCCGAGCAGGCCGGTGCCGACCCGCAGCAGGCCGATCCCCACCAGCATGACCACGGCGCCGACCAGCGCCTCCCGATCGCCCCTGGTCACGCCGTAGCCGAACAGCACCACCGCGTTGGCCAGGGCGGCCACCACGGTCAGCCGCCGCCACCCCACCAGGCCCGAGCCGATGCGCGGTGCCGTCCTCATTCGCCTCCCTCCGCGGACAGGGAGGTAAGGCTAGCGTCGCTCGGTGCGCAGGCGCGAGGAGAGGGGGCCACGGCCGATGCCGTGGGCGAGGTCCGATCCCTGGCGGAGCCACTTGCCCGACCCGGGCCGGCGCTCCTCTGCCCGCTTGGCCAGCTGGTCGAGGCCCCAGCCGACCAGCGGCAGCGCCACCATGATGAGCCCCAGCTGGGCCAGACGTTTCCTGATACGCATCCTCTACCTCGCCTGGAGACGTTGACGGCGGTTCCTGCCGCCTGGGTGACCGCCGGGGCGGCCGCCCAAACCCGGTCAGGCAACGGTAGCAGCGCTTGACCGGGCAGGTTGGGGGACCGGACACTGAGGCGAGCGTCCCTATGGGGGAGGGGGGCATGGCGGCTGACGACCTCGGCGACCACGGGCGGTTCAACGACCCGTCGTTGCTGGTGATGTCGAGCCTGGCCGACGGGCCCAAGCACGGCTACGCCATGACCA
>JASLIH010000128.1 GCA_030152105.1 Actinomycetes bacterium | reverse complement strand
CGCCGTCTCGCCGGCTCCGGCGCGGTTCCGCCGCCGTCGCCGGCCACCGACTGCTGGTCGGCCCCGACACCGTTGGTTGTCGGGCTCACGCCTGGCTCCCATACCACGATGGGTGGTCATTGGACATCTAGGAGTGATGTCGACCGACGCGGCGGTTCCTGAAGCCGCGTCCACGACGTGCGCCTCAGCTAGGCCACCGCGGCGCTGTCCATCTGCTCCTCCGGTTGCGGCTAGCGGGTACCGCATGATTCCAGCCGGCCGGAAGTGGAGATGGGCGCTGGCCGCGACGACACGCGAGCACCCCGGCGGGACCCTCGGTGGGAGTTCCGAGACCGAGCGGACCCTAGCGGACCCTGGAGGCGACAGGTCGTCTGTGCGGGAACCCGCTCTTGGTGGGCAACGGTGCCCAGCCGCCGTCCACCTTCCAAGTCGTACCGACGCAGTGCCCGTCGTGGAGCTCGACGGGCCGCGGGGAGGTAGCGGGGATGCCCATGTCGACAGGGAGAAAGCTGAGCCGAGCTGCGCGGCTGGTCGTGACAGTCGCGGCGGTCGCACTGCTGGCGGCCGCCTGCGGGACCACCAACAACGGCGGCGGGGGAAGCTCCTCGAGTGGGGGGCGGAAGATCGCCCTGCTGCTCCCCGAGTCCAAGACGACCAGGTACGAGGCGCAGGACCGGCCCTTGTTCGAGGCGAAGGTGAAGGCGCTGTGCTCGGACTGCCAGATCCTGTACTCCAACGCCAACCAGGACGCCGCCGCCCAGCAGAACCAGGCCGACGCCGCCCTGACCAACGGCGCCAAGGTGCTGGTGCTGGACCCGGTCGACTCGGCCTCGGCGGCCTCGATCGTCTCCAAGGCCAAGGCCCAGAACGTTCCCGTGATCAGCTATGACCGGCTGGTCACCGGCGCCGACCTCGACTACTACATCTCCTTCGACAACATGGAGGTCGGCAAGCTCCAGGCCCGCTCGCTGGTCAGCAAGCTGAAGGCGGACGGCAAGGGCACGGGGACGATCGTGATGATCAACGGCTCCCCGACCGACAACAACGCCAAGCTGTTCAAGCAGGGCGCGCACAGCGTGCTCGACACCAGCGGCCTGAAGATCGGCAAGGAGTACGACACCCCTGACTGGAGCCCCGACCAGGCCCAGTCCGAGATGGAACAGGCCATCACCGCGCTCGGAAAAAATGGCTTCCAAGCTGTCTACGCCGCCAACGACGGCACCGCGGGTGGGGCGATCGCGGCCATGAAGGGCCAGGGCATCAACCCCTCCAGCCGGCCGACCACCGGCCAGGACGCTGAGCTGGCGGCGGTGCAGCGCATCCTCACCGGCGAGCAGTACATGACCGTCTACAAGGCCATCAAGCCGGAGGCCGGGCAGGCCGCCGAGCTGGCCGTCGACCTGCTCAACGACAACCGGACGGCGGCCGACGCCCTGGCCAAGCAGCAGACCAACAACGGCAAGAAGGAGGTGCCCTCGATCATCCTGACCCCGGTCGCGGTCACCAAGGCCAACGCCAACCAGACCGTCGGCCAGATGATCACGGACGGCTTCCTCAAGGCGAGCGACATCTGCTCCGGCCCCGCGGCCTCGGCCTGCCAGCACGTCGGCCTGTCCCAATAGCGCACCGCTGAAGGAGACGACATGGCTGACAACGGGGCCCTGTTGGAGCTCCGCAAGGTGAGCAAACGCTTCGGCGCGGTCCAGGCGCTCACCGAGGTGGACTTCTCCGCCCAGGCGGGCCAGGTCACCGCGCTGGTCGGTGACAACGGCGCCGGCAAGTCGACCCTGATCAAGATCATCTCCGGGATCGTCGACGCCGACTCGGGAACCTACCAGTTCGACCACCGGACAGTGCGGGTCGACAGCCCTCAGGCAGCCGGCGCCCTGGGGATCGCGACCATCTACCAGGACCTCGCCCTCGCCGACAACCTCGACGTGGTCGCCAACCTCTTCCTCGGCCACGAGGAGGTCAGCGGCGTCCGGCTGCTGGACGAGACCGACATGGAACAGCAGGCCGCTGAGGTCCTCCGGCGGCTGGCGGTCCGGATCCCCAGCGTCCGCACCCAGGTGGCGTCGCTGTCGGGCGGCCAGCGCCAGTCGGTGGCGATCGCCCGATCCTTACTGGGAAAGCCCAGGGTGCTGCTCCTGGACGAGCCGACCGCCGCCCTCGGGGTGGCCCAGACCGCCCAGGTCCTCAACCTGATCCGCACCCTGCGCGACCAGAGGCTGGCCGTGGTGGTGATCAGCCACAACCTGGCCGACGTGTTCGCCGTCGCCGACACCATCGTGGTGCTGCGGCTGGGCCGCCAGGTCGGGGTCATGGACGCCAGGCAGACCAGCTCGGGTGAGGTGGTGACCGCCATCACCGGGGCGGACGCCGGCGACGAGCAGCCAGCGGAGGTGCCGGAGTCATGACCGTCTCCGAGCTCGATCCGCGCCTGATCGCCGATCAGCCCGGCCTGGCCGGCGCCTGGGCGAGCTTCCGCCGCCGCCTGGGCCAGGGGGAGCTGGGCTCGTTGCCCGTGCTCGTCGGCGTCGCGGTCATCTGGGCGATCTTCGCGATCGCCAACCCCAACTTCCTCACCCCAGGCAACCTCACCAACCTGGTGCTGCAGCTGGCCGCCACCGGCACGATCTCCCTCGGGGTGGTGCTGGTGCTGCTGCTGGGCGAGATCGACCTGTCAGTCGGGGCGGTCAGCGGCGTGACCGCGGCCGTCGTGGCGGTGCTCAACGTCGACCACGGCGTGGCCGGCTGGCTGGCCATCCTGATCGGGCTCGCCGCCGGCGCGGCCATCGGCGCCCTCCAGGGGTTCTGGGTGACCCGGTTCCGCATCCCGGCGTTCGTTGTCACCCTGGCCGGCCTGCTGGCCTGGACCGGGGCGCTGCTCCTGGTGCTCGGCGATACCGGCACGGTGAACCTGACCGATTCCACCATCGTCGGGCTGGCCAACACCTTCTTCATCCCCCTGTACGCCTGGCTGCTGGCGCTGCTGGTGGCCGCCGCGTACGCGGCGGCCAAGCTGTTGGAGCGGCGCCGGCGGGTCGCGGCCGGGCTCCCCATCCCGCCGCTGCGGACGATCGTGACCCGGATGGTGGTCCTCACCGCCGGGGCCTTGGCCGCCGCCGCGGTGCTGGCCGCCGACCGGGGCCTGCCGCTCGCGTTGGTGATCTTCACCGGCCTGGTCGCGCTGGTCGACCTGCTGATCAGGCGGACCCGGTTCGGCAGGCACGTCCTCGCGGTTGGCGGCAACGCTGAGGCGGCCCGCCGCGCCGGCATCCGGGTCGACAACGTCCGGCTGGTGGTGTTCACCCTGGCCTCGACCCTGGCCGCGGCCGGCGGCATCCTGGCCGCCTCGCGGCTGTTCGCGGTCAGCCAGTC
>JASLIH010000120.1 GCA_030152105.1 Actinomycetes bacterium | reverse complement strand
TCAACGACCGATCGACCAATGGTGGACCACGACGGAGGCATCCAGGCCGTGACCCAGAAGGATCGGGAGCTGCGCCGGTCGACCTTTGACGAGGCTGCCGAGCTGTACGACCGGGCCCGGCCTGGATATCCGGCGGCGCTGTTCGAGGATCTGGCCGAGCTGACATCGATCGGACCTGAATCCCGGGTGCTGGAGATCGGCCCTGGAACAGGGCAGGCGACCCTGCCGCTGGCCGAGCGGGGCTGCCGGGTCGTCGCCGTGGAGCTCGGTGCGGACCTGGCGGCCGTCGCCCGGCGCAAGCTTGCTGGGTTCGCCAACGTCGAAGTCGTCACCGCCGCGTTCGAGGATTGGCCCCTTCCAGCAGAGGCCTTCGATCTTGTCCTGGCCGCGACCGCGTTCCACTGGATCGACCCGGCCGTGCGGATCGACAAGGTCGCCGACGCACTCCGGCCCGGTGGTTCGCTCGCGACCATCACCACCCATCACGTCGCCGGTGGTGACGAGTCGTTCTTCGCCGACGCCCAGAGCTGCTACGTGCGCTGGGATCCCGATACCCCGACCGCCTTGACGCTCAAGTCAGCGACCGACATCCCCAGCTCCCACTATTTGCTCGACCGAACCGATCGGTTCGGGCCCCCGGTGCTCCGCCGGTACGAGTGGGACCGGTCGTACACGACCGTCAGCTACCTCGAGCTGCTGCTCACCTATTCGGGTCATCGCGCCCTCGAACCCAAGGCCCAGAGCAGCCTGCTCGGCTGCATCGCCCACCTGATCGACACGGGCTACGGCGGCCAGATCACCAAGCGCTACCTGACCGAGCTCCGGGTCGCGCCAACCATCGGCCAGTAGCTCTCGAGGGACTGGTCTGTGCCTTTCAGGCGTGGCGGCGGGCGATGTGGAGCCGAAGCGTCCCTGGGACGCCCTTCAGCTCCACCGGACCGATCTCGGTGAACGTCACCGGCCCGCCCTGGGTCGCGTCCACGACCTCCCGGCTCACCACGACCTCACCGGGCCTGGCGTACTCGGCCATCCTGGCCGCCAGGTTGCTGCTTCAGGCGCTTCAGGTGCGGTGGGACCGCCGATGCGGGACGGTGGTTCGCGTTCGTGCTGCTGGCCCGTGCGGTTGTCCGCTTCAACCGGCTCTGACCGGCCACAGGGAGCGCCGCGTCCTCCTCCGTCAAAGCTCCGTCGCGAAGCGCTCTCAGGCCGCTCGAAACGTGGGCAGCATCAGCCTCCGTGCGTGCTGGTTGATCCAGACGACCACCGGCGTCGCCGCTGAGTGCGGGGCGGCACCGGTGTGCGATCGGTGGGCTCGCTGGGGGTTGGCGCCGGGAGTTGGGCCATGATCTCGAGGCCTCGGTCGTTCTTCCCGTCGGGAGACAGGTCCTTCCACCCCTCGATCTCCGCGAGCGTGCGCTCGGCCCAGCCATCGACCGTGTTGAGGAGGCTGATGAAGAAGTCGACGGCGAGAGCCCGGATGTAGACCTGGTCTTGGAGCACGGCCCGGCCGTCCAGGAACTCCTGTTTGACCGCGCCGCTGAAGCGCAGCATCTCCTGGGCGTCGCTGCGCACCTGCTCCATGGTGGCGACGATCTGCTCCTTGGTTCCGAGGGGCGCGATGAACAGCCGGAGCATCGCCTCGAAGTCCATCGCGAACGGCGACACCGGGGTCCCGAGCCACTCGCGCAGCACCTGCCGGCCCGCTTCGGTGATCGAGTACACCGTCCGCGGCCGTTTCCCGACGTACTCGCGCTTGGCCGCGACCAGCCGCATGGCGGCCAGCCGCTTGACCTCGCGGTAGATCGCGCTCTCGGCCCGCGGCCAGACGTAGCGGAAGTAGCGGACCCGTTGCTGGGCCAGCTCGTAGGTGGACCACGGACGCACGGCCAGCTGGGCCAGGACGGCGTACGAGGTCGTCGTCAGGGTTGGCGAGGAGTCGGGCATGGCTCTTGACATACTCCAAACGCAAGCATACGGTTACTGGCGTTTGGAGTATACCGGCGACCCGGGTCTGGGACAACGGACCGGCCTCGAGGAGGTCAGGACATGACCACCACCGACACCATCGATCTCGCCGGACTCGACGGCGGACCCGTCAGCCTCGCCACCAAGCAGCTCGACGGCCTGGAGTCGCGGATCCAGGGTCGGCTGCTGCGCGCCGGCGACCAGGGTTGGAACGATGCTGTCTCGATCTGGAATGGCATGGCGGCCAGGCTCCCTGCCCTGGTTCTCCAGCCGGCCTCGGCCCACGACGTTGCCGCCGCGGTCAGCTTCGCCCGCGACCACGGGCTGCTGCTCGGCATCAAGGGCGGGGGCCACAACATCGCCGGCACCGCCATCGCCGAGGGCGGCCTGACCCTGGACCTGTCGGGCATGCGCGAGGTCGCCGTCGACCCCGATGCCAAGGTGGTGCATGTGGGGCCTGGGTGTCTGCTTGGGGAGGTCGACGAGGCAACCCAGGCCCACGGGCTGGCCACCGTGCTCGGCTTCGTGTCCGAGACTGGTGTGGCCGGCCTGACCCTGGGGGGCGGCTTTGGCTATCTAGCCCGCCGCTTCGGCTGGACGGTCGACAACCTCGCCGAGGTCGAGGTCGTCTGCGCCGACGGCCGCATCCGCACCGCCAACCGCGACCAGCACCCGGAGCTGTTCTGGGCACTGCGCGGTGGCGGCGGTAACTTCGGGGTCGTCACCCGGTTCAGCTTCCACCTGCACGAGGTCGGCCCGACCATCACCGGCGGGCTGATCGTCTGGAGCGCGGAGCGGGCCGCCGAGGTGCTGGCCGCCTACCGCGACCTCACCGAACGGGCGCCGCGAGAGCTGACCGCCGCGGCGATCGTGCGGCTCGCCCCGCCGGCCCCGTTCCTGCCCCAGATCTGGCACGGCAAGCCCATCGCCGGGATCCAGGTCTGCCACAGCGGCCCCAACGCCGAAGCCGACCTTGCCCCAGTTCGCGCGCTCGGGAACCCGATCGTCGACCTGGTCACTCCCAAGCCCTATGTGGCCCTGCAGTCGATGCTGAATGTCATGGAGCCCAAGTGGCTGCACCGCTACTGGAAGGCCGAGTTCCTCCCCGGCCTATCGAACGACTTCCTGGACATCTTCCGCGAGGGTGCGCTGCGGGTGACTTCGCCGCTGTCCCAGTCGGTCATCTTCCACGTCGCCGGCGCGCTCAACGACCACGAGCCCGACGACGGGGCGGTCGGCAACCGCGACGCCCACTACATCGGCGGGTTCGCCGCCACCTGGCCACCCGGCGCCCCCGCCGACCCGCATGTGGCCTGGGCCCGGAGGTCGTGGGAGCGGATCCGGCCCTTCTCCACCGGCGGGAACTACGTCAACTTCCAGCTGGCCGACGACGACACCGCCAGGACCGCCGACGCCTACGGGGCAAACTACCAGCGCCTCCAACGGGTCAAGGCCGACTACGACCCCGACAACCTGTTCCGCGTCAACCGCAACATCCCCCCGGCGCCCTGACGGCCAGTCCACCAGCCCGAACACGACCCGAGGCGGGAACAGGAGTCAGCTCGACTCATGGCGGTGGCCGGCCGAGCACCGCTCGAGCCCTGGCAGTAACCGACACGGTCAGGCCACCCGGCACGAACCGTACCCGACGCCTCACGCTCACCACCGCCTGGACCGCCGAGCAGTCGCACCTCACCAGCTCTGCTCCGTTGGCCATCGCAATCTCAGCAGCCCAGGACGCACGCCCATCCTGCACCTGATCTGCAGCCTGGAAGCGGAACGCGCCCGAACCGTAGCCCCAATCCGCTCTCAGGGACGCAGGCTCTCCCGCGGGCGTCAATGCGGCCAGCGCCGCCATGTCGGCGGCCGTCTGTGCCGCCGCCCGGGCACCGGACAGCGCTCCAACGTCGACGGCGACGACCCCAGCGATCAGGACGAGCCCGGCCAGCGCCAACCCGACGAGGGTCGCCCCACCCCTCTCCGGCCATTCGAGCAGGTTGGCCCTGGCGGCTCCACCTCGCGTGCAGGAAGCCGCCGTGACGGCCAGAGGGCTCACTGGTCGGCAGGGTCCGG
>JASLIH010000093.1 GCA_030152105.1 Actinomycetes bacterium | reverse complement strand
CGCCACTCGCGGTGAGGTGGCGTACCTGCCTGAAGAGCTGCGTGACCTCGTGTGCCGAGAGCGCCGCGGTCGGCTCGTCCATGATGAGCACGCGTACGTCGAGGGACATGGCCTTGGCGATCTCGACGGCCTGCTGGGCCGCCACGGACAGCCCACTGGCCAGGCCGCGCACGTCCAGGCGCACGTCGAGCCGGGCGAGGATGGCCTCGGCATCCCGGTACATTCGGCCCCACCGGACCATGATCCCCTGGTCCCGGTGGCTCATGAAGATGTTCTCGGCGACGTTGAGGTCGGGATAGATCGTCGGCTCCTGGTAGATGGCCGCGATCCCCTGCCGCTGCGCCTCGGCCGAGCTGCGCAACGTGACCTGCTCGCCATTGACGAGGATCGTCCCCTCGTCCGCCGGGTGGATCCCGGTCATGATCTTGATGAGCGTCGACTTGCCAGCCCCGTTCTCACCCACCAGCGCATGGACCTCGCCCGGGTACAGGGTCAGGGAGACACCCCCGAGGGCCTGGGTGGCGTCGAACCGCTTGGAGATGCCGACCATCTCCAGCACAGGGACGCGATCGGTAAGGCCACTCAATTCTCGATCTCCGTCTTCCGCCCACCCGTCCTGGAGCGAGAGAGCGCAGCACCACTCACGTTCGAGCGTGTAATATCTCGCACTTCATGACACAAGTTCAAGGCCGGAGTGCGCCGTTGTGAAGACGATCCTGTGCTATGGCGACTCGAACACCTGGGGCTGTATCCCCCTGACCGGTGCACAGCCGCCGCGGCGGTACGGGCCGGCGCAGCGGTGGCCCGGGGTGCTACGCCGCGAGCTCGGTGACGGCTTCGGGATCGTCGAGGAGGGCCTGAACGGCAGGACGACGGTCTGGGACGACCCGCTGGAGCCATATCGGAGCGGCAAGGAGCTCCTCGTGCCCTGCCTGCTGACCCACCAGCCCATCGATCTTGTGATCGTCATGCTCGGCACCAACGACCTCAAAGGCCGCTTCGCGGTGGGCGCGCGCGACATCGCGGCGGGCGCTGGATTACTGCTCGACATTGTTCGCGCCAGCGACTGCGGGCCGGGAGCGTCGCCTCCACAGGCACTCCTCGTCTGTCCACCCCCAGTAGGCCGCCTCGGCCTGTTCGCGGAGGAGTTCGCTGGCGCCGTCGAGCGGTCCCGCGACCTCGCGCGACACTATGCGGCGGTCGCAGACGCTCGCTCCTGCCCGTGGATCGATGCCGGCGCCCATGTCAGGTCAAGCGACATCGACGGCATCCACCTCGACGCCCCGAGTCACGAGCAGCTCGGCGTCGTCGTCGCACAACACGTCCGCCGGCTGCTGGCGTGATCGGAGGACGGAGCCTGGTGAGCGTGGCTTGGACCTGCCGGCGGCTGAGGCTACGGCGGCAGCCTTGGGGTTGCTGGCGGGCGTAGCCACAGCGACGCCTCCGCCGGCTGCATGGTGTGGTCGACCACCGACAGCAGCTCGGCGGACAGCGCGTCCAGGTCGACCTGGTCGCGCAGGCGGGTCGCGAACCCGCTCACGGTGCGGGCGGCGTCGTAGCGGCGGCGGTTGAAGCGCCGGTCGACCAGGTCCTGGACCCGGCGGCGCAGCGGTTGGAACAGGGCCGCGGTGGCCAGGGTGGCGGCGGCCACGGCCAGGCTGCCCGAGCCTTGGGCCAGACGGCCGGCGGCCGGCACGATCAGCAGGTACGGCACGACCAGCAGGGCGGTGACGACCGCGTAGGTGACGGTCCGGCTGACGAGGCGGTCCAGGTCCCACAGCCGGTAACGCAGCACCGCCACCGCCACCCCCGCCGGCACGCACAGCACCATCGCGTACAGGACGCCCGAGATCAGGGTCTGCTGTGGCAGGACGGTCCCCGCCAGGAGCCCGACCACGGCACCGGCGGCCCCGGCGGCGACCCAGCGCAGCTGCTGGCGTTCGACCCCGCGCGATGCTCGGAACCGCAGCACCACGCAGACCAGCGCCAGCGGCAGGCACGCCGTGTGCAGCACCGAGCCGAGGTTGCCGACCACCGTGGCGATCGTGCCGGCCCTCCCGGCCAGCGCGATGGGGTTGTCCATCGGTGTCTCGGTCAGTGGTGTCGGGCTGAGGCCGCCACCGACCAGCGCCATGGTGGAGCCGGCCAAGCTGGCGACCACGACCACCCGCCAGCGGCGCGACCGCAGGCGCCCGTCAGGCAACAGCAGGAACGGCAGGGTGACGCCGAGGGCGATGGCTGGCGCCCAGGCGTACTCCCCGAACGCGGCGCCGAGCTTGGCCGCCAAGGGAAGCGGCCGGCCCACGTCGGCCAGCTGCTTGATCCAGGGTCGCATGGGGACGACAAGGGCCCAGAGCAGGCCGGAGGCCGCATACAGCCAGCCGATCGGGTTGGCCGGCCGCCGCAGGGCCAGGACCAGCCCGATCGTGGCGTAGCCGAGCGGGAAGGCCAGCGCATAGGCGGCGCCGTCGGCCAGCACGCCGATGGTCAGCGGCCGGGTCACGGCCAGTGTGACCAGCAGGCCAGCGGCGCAGCAGCCGAAGGCGGCCAGCCACAACGAGCCGGCGAGCATGGTCCTGGTCCGGATCTGCATCCGCAGCGTCTGGTCCTCGGGCGGTCGGAGCTGGTGCAGCCCGAGTATGGCCGGTCCAGCAGTACGGCATCGTTACGGCCTCGACGGCGGCTGCCGAGTCCTCCGCTCAGCTGTCGCGGGTCAAGGTGACGCAGCAGCGCCCGGGCTGTGGGTCGAGCACCGCCCGGACGGTGGGCGGGTCGCTGTCGACCTGGTCGGTGAGGGCCTGGAGCATGGCGTGGTTGGCTCCGCAGACCAGCTGACGGTACTGGGCGGCGATGCGGTCGAAGGGGCAGTTGCGGAGCCGGATGGTGCCGTCGGGGTCGTCGTAGGGCTCGTAGCCGCGCGCGGCGAGCGCCTGGCGAACCGCGGCAAGGACCTGGTCCGGGTGGCCGTCGGGCGCGCTGTGGCTGGCCGCCTCGGTGCCGAGCTCGGCGCCCAGGGTGGCGGCGGCGCGGTTCAGGGCGGCCTGGGCGGCCCCGGAGTGGTCGGCCTCGACGGCGTGGGCGAGGAGCTCGGCCAGGGCGGCGTAGTCGCGGGCGGGCAGGCTGAGCTCGATCTGAGTGTCGGCACGGACGTAGTGCTTGGCCGGGCGGCCGGCGCCGGGCCCGCGGCGGCCGCTGCGGCGGTGGTAGCGGGCCTCGAGGAGGCCGTCGTCGACGAGCTTGTCGAGGTGGTAGGCGGCCAGGGGCCGGCTGATCCCGGCGGTCTGGGCGGCCTCGTCGCGGCTGACAGGGACGCCGCGGTCGGCCACGTGCCGGTAGAGGGCGCGGCGGATTGGGTCACCCAGGCCGGCCAGGCCGGTGAGCTGCTGATCGACGTCAGAAGGGTTCATACGTCCATTCTAAAACAAAAGATTCTTGACAGCTAGCCTCAGGGCCGTCTATAACAAAGATAAGTTCCCGATAGAGGAGGAAGGCCATGGCCACCACTGTCCGTTCCCACACCAGGTCGGTCCGCGACGACCCCGCCTACCAGGCCTACATGACCCTGCGTGTCGGGTTCATCGTTGCCCCGATCCTGTTCGGCCTGGACAAGTTCACCAACCTGCTGGCCGACTGGACCACCTACCTGGCACCAGCCATCGACCGCCTGGTTCCCGGCAGCGCCTCCGGCGCGATGATGGCCGTCGGTGTCGTCGAGATCGTCGCCGGACTGGTCGTGGCCTTCCGGCCCAAGGTCGGCGGCTACCTGGTCGCCGCCTGGCTGGCCGGCATCATCGGCAACCTGCTGCTCCTCGGCGACTACTACGACGTCGCCCTGCGCGACTTCGGCCTGCTGCTGGCCGCCCTGGCCCTGGCCCGGCTCGCCACCGCGTTCCAGCCCACCCGCGACGCCGACGCCGCCATCGCCTGACGACGCCGCAGAGCGAGCGGCGCTGTCAATCGGCCGACGCCGCTCCTCTGCCTGCGCTGTCGAAGAGCCTCCGCGAAAGGACCCGATGTGTCCGCTGCCGCCCACCCCTTGCCCGAGGAGTCCGCACCGCTCGGCAGCCGCCCGACGCTGGAGGTCGTCGACCGCGCCCATGGGGTCGACCTGGTCCGGGCCGAGCGGGCGGTGACCGACCTGCTGGCCGCGCTCGGCCAGGACCCGGCCTCCGAGCAGCTGCTGGACACGCCACGGCGCGTCGCCGCCACCTACGCCGAGCTGCTCACCCCGGCGCCGTTCACCCCCACCACCTTCCCCAACGACGAAGGCTACGACGAGCTGGTCCTGGTCAGGGCCATCCCGTTCCAGTCGCTGTGCGAGCACCACCTGCTGCCCTTCGCCGGGGTCGCCCATGTCGGCTACCTTCCCGCCGACCGCATCCTGGGACTGTCGAAGCTGGCCAGGGTGGTCGAGCTGTTCAGCCGGCGCCTGCAGCTCCAGGAGCGGCTCACCACCCAGGTCGCCGACTGGCTCCAGGACCAGCTGGCCCCCAAGGGCGTCGGGGTCGTGCTGGAGGCCGAGCACCTGTGCATGTCGCTGCGCGGCGTGCGCGCGGCCGGCACCCACACCGTCACCTCGGCCCTGCACGGCCTGCTCCGCTCCGACCCGCGCTCGCGCCAGGAGTTCCTCGCCCTCACCCGCACCGCCACCTGAACCACCCGCCCCACCACCAGGAGCCCTCATGACCGCCACCTCCACGTCCACCTTCGTCATCGTCGGCGCCGGGCTGGCCGGCGCCAAGGCAGCCGAGACTCTGCGCGCCGAGGGCTTCGGCGGCCGCCTGCTGCTGCTCGGCGAGGAGGCTGAGCGGCCCTACGAGCGTCCGCCGCTGTCCAAGGCGTACCTGCGCGGCGAGACCGACCGCGACAGCCTGTATGTGCACCAGAACGGGTTCTACGCCGCCCACGACATCGAGCTCCGTCCCTCGACCCCGGTCCGCTCGATCACGCCGAGCGCCCGCCGGCTCGAGCTGGCCTCCGGCGAGCGCATCGGCTACCGGCGGCTGCTGCTGGCCACCGGCGCCGCCCCGCGCCGCCTGCGCCTGCCCGGGGCGGCGCTGGCCGGCGTGCACTACCTGCGCAGCCGCTCGGACGCCGACACCCTGGCCGCCGCCGTCGCCCGTGCCGAGCACGTCGTGGTGGTCGGGACCGGCTGGATCGGCAGCGAAGCCGCCGCCTCCATCCGCCAGCTGGGCCGGGACGTCACCCTGATCGGCCCGGACAGCGCACCGCTGACCCGGGTGCTCGGCCCCGAGATCGCCGCCGTCTACCGCGACCTGCACGCCGACCACGGCGTCCGGCTGGCCCTCGGCACCCGCCTCGCCGGCATCCGCGGCCACGGCCACGTCGAGGCCGTCGTCACCGACGACGGGCGCACCATCGACTGTGACCTGGTCCTGATCGGGGCCGGCGCCGTCCCGCGGACCGAGCTGGCCGAGGCGGCCGCCCTTCCGGTACGGAACGGCGTGCTGGTCAACGAGGAGCTGGAAGCGGTCGGAGCGGCCGGGGTGTACGCCGCCGGGGACGTCGCCGCCGCCTGGCACCCCCGCTACCAGAGCTACCTGCACGTCGAGCACTGGGCGAACGCCCTCAACCAGGGCCCGGCCGCGGCCAGGAGCATGCTGGGCATCGCCACCCCCTATGCGCGGCTGCCCTACTTCTACTCCGACCAGTACGAGCTCAGCATGGAGTACTCCGGGTTCGCGGCCACCTGGGACCAGGTGGTGGTCCGGGGCGACCCGGCCGCTCGCGCGTTCATCGCCTTCTGGCTCAAGGACCAGCGGGTCGTCGCCGGCATGAACGCCAACGTCTGGGACGCCACCGAGCCGATCCAGGGCCTCATCCGCAGCGGGCTGCCGGTCGACCCGGCGCGCCTCGCTGATCCCGATCTCCCCCTGGACCGGGTGACCGGCGAGGAGGCCGGACAACTGCCCGACCAGCTGGCGACAAGGAGCACCCGATGACCAAGCTGCGCCAGCTCCACGACCGCTACGGCCAGAGTCCCTGGCTCGACAACCTGACCCGGGACGATCTCCGCGACGGCACGCTCGGCCGGCTGGTGACTGACGGGATCCGGGGGGTGACGGCCAACCCGACGATCTTCGCCAGGGCCATCGAAGGCTCCGACGCCTACGACGAGCAGTTCGCGGCGCTCATCGCCAAGGGGCGTCGGGTGCTGGACGCCTACTGGGACCTGGTCGTGGACGACGTCGGCGACGCACTCGGCGTGCTGCGACCGACCTTCGACTCCAGTGCCGGCACCGACGGGTTCGTGTCGATCGAGGTGGCACCCGAACTGGCCCGGGACACCGACGCCACCATCGCCGCCGCTCGCCACCTGCACCAGCGGATCGCCCAGCCGAACCTGTTCGTGAAGGTCCCGGCCACCGGCGAGGGCGTGCCCGCCGTCCAGGCGATGACCGCCGAGGGACACAGCATCAACATCACGCTGATCTTCTCCCTGGCCCGCTACGCCGAGGTGATCGAGGCCTACCTCGCTGGGCTCGAGGCCCTCGCCGAGGGAGGCGGTGACCTGGCGTCGGTGCACAGCGTGGCGTCGTTCTTCGTCAGCCGGGTCGACACCGAGGTCGACCGTCGCCTGGACGCCATCGGCACCAGCGACGCGCTGGCGCTGAAAGGCCAGGCCGCGGTCGCCCAGGCCAAGCTCGCCTACCGGCTGTTCGGCGACCGCTTTGGCGACCAACGGTGGGAGCGGCTGGCGGCCCGGGGCGCGCGGGTGCAGCGACCGCTGTGGGCGTCCACGTCGACCAAGGACCCCTCCTACCCCGACACCCTGTACGTCGACAGCCTCATCGGGCCCGGCACGGTCAACACCCTGCCCGAGACGACCATCGCCGCGTTCGAAGACCACGGCACCCTCGCCCGCACCGTCGACAGCGGTGTCGACCACGCCGGCGCGGTGATGGACAGGCTGGGCGAGGTCGGTGTGGACATGGACGACGTCGGCCGCACCCTCGAGGACCAGGGCGTGGCCAGCTTCCACCAGTCGTTCGCCCACGTGCTCCAGGCCCTCGAGCGCAAGGCGCGCCAGCTGGCGCCGCGCTGACATGGACTGGGCCGGCTGGGCGCTGTTCGGCCTCGTCGCCACCGCCGCCCTGACCGCGGTGATGATCATGGCCCAGCTGGCCGGGCTGACCCGACTCGACCTGCCCCTGCTGCTCGGCACCATCGTCACCGAAGACCCCGACCGGGCCCGGGTCGCCGGGTTCTTCCTCCACCTGGTGATCGGACAAGGTTTCGCCCTGGGCTATGCCGCCTGCTTCTCGCTGCTGGACCGGGCCACCTGGTGGCTGGGCGGGCTGCTCGGGCTGCTCCATGTCGCGGTCTCCCTCACCGTGCTCGTCCCCCTCCTTGACGGCGTGCACCCGCGCATGGCGTCGCACCGGGCCGGTCGATCATCCACCGCGGTGCTGGAGCCGCCCGGGCTGCTCGGCCTCAACTACGGCGGCCAGACCCCCGTCGTCACCATCGCCGCCCACCTCACCTACGGCGTCGCCCTCGGCGTGCTGCTCGGGGCCCGCTGACATGCGCCAGCTCCTCCCGACACAGGACGCCGTCGTGCGGGCCCGGCCCATCGAGGACTACGGGCTGCTCGGTGACACCCGCACCGCGGCACTTGTCGGCTCCGACGGCGCCATCGACTGGCTCTGCGTCCCCCGCTTCGACGGCCAACCCGTGTTCGGCCGCCTGGTCGGCGGGCCGGCGGCGGGCACCTTCCGCATGGGTCCAGCCGGGGCGGCCACGGTCGTCGCCCGCCGCTACCGACCCCACACCGCCACCCTGGAAACAGCCTGGAACACGCCGAGCGGGCGGCTCACCCTGACCGAGGGGATGATCGCCGACGTCACCGGCCAGCTGCTGCCGTCCAGCCTGCTGGTGCGCCGGCTCACCGCCGTCAACGGCCCGGTCGACGCCGTGATCGAGTTCGATCCCCGCCTCGGCGAACAACACCGGCCGCCGCGCATCGAGCACCGCGGCGACGTCGTCGTGTGCAGCTGGTCGACCACCGCGCTCGCGCTGCGCTCATCGCAACCGATCCGCCTCAAGGCCGGAGGGCTGGTGAGGTTGCGTGTCGCGCCCGGTCATCCCGTCACCCTCGCGCTCAGCGTCGCCGACCGTGAACCGCTGATCTACGTCGACCCCGACGCGGCCTGGGCGGCACTGGAGGCCGACGAACACGGCTGGCGCACCTGGTGTGCCGACATCGACAACGACCTCCCGCACCGCGACGCGGTGGCCCGCAGCCTGCTCACCCTGCGGCTGTTGACCTACTCCCCGTCGGGCGCGCCGGTCGCGGCACCGACAACCTCGCTCCCGGAAGACCCCGGCGGAACCCGCAACTGGGACTACCGCTACGCCTGGCCCCGCGACGCCAGCATCGGCATCGGCGCCTTCCTCGGCGTCGGCAAGCACGACGAAGCCCGCCACTTCCACGCCTGGCTCCTCCACGCCAGCCGCCTGGACCGGCCTCGCCTCCCTGTCCTGCTCACCCTCCACGGCCGCCACCCGACGGCGGAACGGGAGCTCGACGGCTGGCCCGGCTACGCCCACAGCCGCCCGGTCCGCGTCGGCAACGGTGCCGCCAACCAGCACCAGCTCGACGGTTACGGCTGGGTGCTCGACGCCGCCTGGCTCCTCACCCGTGCCGGCCACCGGCTCGACCCCGAGACCTGGCGGGCCATGCGGGGCTTCGCCGACGAAGTCGCGGCACGGTGGCGCGAACCCGACGCCGGGATCTGGGAGGTCCGTGGCGATGGCGCCCACCACGTGCACTCCAAGCTCATGGCCTGGCTCGCCCTGGACCGTGCCCTGCGCATCGCCTCCACCCGCCGCACCCCGGACTCCCAGGTCGCACGATGGCAAGCCGAGCGCAACGCCGTCGCCGCCGACGTCATCGCCGCTGGCTTCAACCCCGAGCTCGGCAGCTACACGCGCAGCTACGGTTCGAACGACCTCGACGCCGCCGTGCTCGTCCTTCCCCTCCTGGGCCTGGAACCGCGCGACTCGCCGCGGGTCCGGGGCACCATCGAGGCCGTGCGCCGCAAGCTCAGCGCCGGCGGCCCCCTGCTGTACCGCTACCCGCCCGGTCGGGACGGCCTGCCCGGCACCGAAGGAGCCTTCCTACCCTGCTCGTTCTGGCTGGTCCAAGCCCTCGCCAGCACCGGGCGGGTCGACGAGGCGGCCCAGCTGTTCGCCGAGCTGCTGGAGCTCGTCAACCCGCTCGGCCTCCTGCCCGAGGAGATCGACCCCAGGAACCACGGCTACCTCGGCAACTACCCCCAGGCTCTCACCCACGCCGCACTCATCCAGGCCGCCCTCGCGATCCGCGACGCCCACCCCGACTAGGTCGACCGATTGGGTCGCCAACACGGCGATGACGTCCGCCTCCTGTCAGGCCGAGCGGTCGCCGGCGACCGCTCGGCCGGGCGGGACCAACTGGGTGGTCGGCTGCCGGCTCGGCCGCGGCGCGACGACGGCGCTGATGGTGGCCGCGACCACGGCGGCGATGGAGGCGAAGGTGCGGACGGTGTGCCACAGCTCCCAGCGCGACTGGATCGAGCGCCAGTCGCCGGGCAGGGTCGCCGCCGTCCAGGTCTCGATCTGGTTGTCGATCGGGACCTCGACGGCCAGGGTGATGACCAGCGCCGCGAGCATGAGCACGAACCCGGCGGCCAGCCACCAGAACGCCGCGGTCCGGTCCGGCCACAGCAGGACCAGGGTGACCAGGGCGCTCAGCAGGGCCAGGGGCAGCAGGACGGCCATGGGCACGCCCAGGTTCTGGATCATCTCGTGACCGACGGCGAGGAAGGTCTCGGGCGACAGCTGGTCCATGGTGCGGCTGAGCGAGAACCAGGTGCCCCAGAACACGCCCATCACCAACGCGAACAGGACGATGGTGGTGGCTTGAGCAGCGACTCGGATCTTCACGGCTCGCTCCTTGTCTCCTTGCTCTGGTTCTTATATTCACTACAAAGATAGAGCACATCCACGATTCGTGCTATGGTGCCCCACCATGGGACTCCGCGAACGTAAGAAGACCCAGACCCGCCAGCACATCGCCCAGGTCGCCTGGCGACTGTTCGCCGACCACGGCTTCGACCAGGTCACCGTCGCCCACATCGCCCGGGAGGCCGAGGTCGCGGTGGCGACCGTGTTCAACTACTTCCCCACCAAAGAGGCCCTCTTCTTCTCCTCCCTGGAAACCTTCGAAGCCCGCCTCCTGGAAGCCGTCGCCACCCGCCCGGCCGGCGAGCCGGTGCTGGCCGCCTTCCGCCGCTTCCTGCTCGCCGCCGGAGGCCTGCTCGCCCAGGCCGACGCCGGCGACGCCCAGGCCCTGGAACGCCTGCGGACCCTGAACCGGGTGATCGCCGCCAGCCCCACCCTCCAGGCCCACGAACACCACACCCTCGCCGCCACCGCCGACGCTCTGGCCGCCCTGCTGGCCGCCGAGACCAACGCCCAACCCCACGACCCCCACCCCCAGGTGGCCGCCAACGCCCTGCTCGGGGTCCAGCGGGCCCTGGTCGCCTACACCCGCCGGCGGGTCCTGGCCGACCCGACCCCGACCGGCCTGGCCGCCGACGTCCAGCGATACGCCGAGGCCGCCTTCGCGCTGCTGGACCACGGCCTGGGCGACTACGCCCCCAGATGACCTCAGGGACGCTCAGGCGAGGGCTTTGGCCTTCAGGCGGTCGAGCTCGGCCTGGTCGATCGTGCCAGCGTCCAGCAGCTCCCTGGCCCGGGGCGATCTGCTCGGTGGGCGCCGCGGCGCCGTTGCCTGCGACGCTCTGAACGTAGCCCGCGAACTGCTCCTGGGCCCGCCGCTGCTGGGCCGCGGACCGCTCGGTCATGCCCTTCCCTCGAGCGATGAGGTAGACGAACGCGGCCAGGAAGGGCAGGAACACCAGGAACAGCACCCACAGCGTCTTGGCCGCACCAGACAGTGAGTGGTCACGGAACCGGACAGGGTGATTGCTCTCCCCGACGCGGCATCTCACCCGGTCCTCGGTTTCCGGCGGACCGGTGAGTTCACCCGTTTGGGGTGATGCTGGTGTGGAGCTGACGGCGCACAGTTGCAAGGTGATGAAGGTTCTCGTACTCGACACGCTGATGCTCGGCCACGAGCCCCTCGTCATGGAGTTCGAGCAGCCATGACCGGCGCGGGAGCTTCGGAGAGCAGTTCGGTCCCGGTCCCGTGGTCGGCCATCGCGGGAGTGCTGAGCGAGGGGCCGCGATGGCACGCCGAACGCGGCGAGCTGCTGTGGGTCGACATCCTCGGCCGCACCCTGCACCGGGGCCGGCCCGGCCCCGACGGCTCGTTGGAGTCGGTGGACACCATCACCCTGGACCGGCATGTGGGGGCGGTCGCGCCAGCCGCGGGCGGCGGCTACGTGCTGGCCGCGGGCACGGGCTTTCTGTATGTCGACGATGCCGGAGCGGTCCACGAGCTGGCACAGCCGGCAGCGGGGCGCAGCGATGTGCGGATGAACGACGGGGCCTGCGACGCGCAAGGTCGCTTCTGGGCCGGAACGATGGCCTATGACGAGTCGCCTGGTGCGGGCACGCTCTACCGCCTGGAACTGGACGGCAGCTGCACCACCGTGCTGAGCGGCCTGACCATCTCCAACGGCATCGGCTGGAGCCCCGACGGCGCCACCATGTTCCTGGCCGACAGCGGGACCAGCCGGGTCGATGCCTTCGACTTCGACGCCAGCAGCGGGGACATCAGCCGGCGCCGCACGATCGTGGCCATCCAGGAGCCCGGGGTGGCACCGGACGGCCTGACCGTCGACGAGGACGGCGGGATCTGGGTCGCGTTGTGGGGCGGCGGCGCCGTCCGTCGCTACCGACCCGACGGCACGCTGCTGACCGTGGTGCCACTCCCGGTCGATCGACCCACCTCGTGCGTGTTCGGCGGCCCCGACCGGTCGACCTTGTTCGTCACCACCGCCCGCCAGGGGCTGGACGATGAGGCGTTGTCCCGGCAGCCACACGCCGGGCGCGTGTTCCGGATCGAGGGTCTCGGGGTCCGGGGGGCGCCCTGCGCCCCCTACCGTGGACGGACCATCGCGGTCGGGATGGAGTAGAAGCGACACGCGTCCCCCGACCCATCCCAAGCGATACAGTCTTGGCGGGGGTCTGCCATGGCCATCGATCCGAAGCTGCCCATACCGGTCTACTTCCAGCTCAAGACGCTGCTGCTCGAGGAGATCCTGGAAGGCCGCTACGGGCTGGATGGCCGTCTCCCCACCGAGCATCAGTTGTGCGAACAGCACGAGATCAGCCGGACGCCGGTGACCAGGGCGCTGTCGGAGCTGGCCGCCGAGGGTGTGGTCATCCGCCACCGCCGGCGGGGCACGTTCGTGAACCCGCACTGGGTTCAGAGGAACCGGGGCGGTCCGGAGCTTCGGGTGATCCTCCCGGAGGGGCCCTGGGAAGGGCTGATCCGGCGGGCCGCGCCGGCCGACACGAGGTTCAGCGTGGCCACAGTGGAGCTGCATGAGCTCCACCAGGCGCTGACGCACGCGGTCGCCGAGGGCCTCGGTCCTGACCTGGCCGTCCTCGACTCGGTCTGGGTGCCAGAGTTCACCGCCGCCGGGTTCCTGGCGCCGCTGGAGGAGCTGGACGAGGCTTGGGTCACCGGGGAGTACGAGCATGACTTCCTGACGCCGCTGATGCTCACCGGCCGCACCCAGGGGCGCACCTACGCTGTCCACGCGGAGGCCGACGTCGCCGGCCTGTGGTACCGGCGGGCCGCGCTGGAGGCGCTCGGGCTCGACCCGCCGGCGACCTGGGACGAGCTGCGGGCCGCCGGCCGCGCCCTGGCCAGGGCCGGCGGGCGGGACAGCCACCCGGTGGTGCTGCCCGGTGGCTCGAAGGCGGGGGAGGCCACCACCTACATCCTGCTGGCGCTGCTGGCGTCCAACCGGGCGGCCGTGCTCGAGGACGACATGGTCGTCCTGGACGGCCCGGCCACGATCGAAGCCCTCCAGCTCCTGCGAGAGCTGGTCGTGGACGGGGTGGTGCCGGTCGAGGTGGTGGCCTTCGAGTGGGACCGTCCCATCCGGCTGCTCGCCCAGGGCTCGGCGGCCATCTGCTTCGGCGGCAGCTACGAAGGTCCCCGCCTCGCCAAGGCGGCCGGCCTGCTGCTGTCCGAGCTGTGGGACCACTTCGGGTTCGCCCCGATCCCTGGCGGACCCCGGGGCGCGCCGGCAACCCTGGCCGGCGGCATGGTGTACGGCATCTTCCGTCAGGCCACCCACCCGAAGCTGGCGATGCGGCTCCTGGAGGCCGTGACCTCGGCCGACGCCCTCGCCCGCATGTCCCGAGCCACCGGCCAGATCCCACCGAGGCGCTCCGCCGTCGCCCAGGTCGCGGGCGACTCGGCGTTACTGGCCTCCACCGCGGAGCTCCTGCAGCATTCGGCCGTACGGCCTGCCACCCCGGCCTATGCGCGCCTGTCGGTACAGCTGCAGGCCATGCTGGAGGCGGTGCTGACGGGGCGGCTGGAGCCGCCTGCCGCGACCGTCCGCGCCGCCGAGCTCATTGGTGCCGTCACCGGACTGCCGCTCCGAGGCGCCTGATCCCGGCCTTCCCTTCCAGCCCGACGGTCTGCTTCCCGAGACCTACGACTCGGACACCGGCACCTGGCTGGCCCGCCACTGGTTCGCCTGGCCGAGTGCGGTCCTCGCCGCCCTCGCTCTCGGCGCCGCGGACCTGGCGGCCCCGGAGACGCGGTCGTGAAGCGGTCGTGAACAGGTGGCGACGATCTGGCAAAAGGACAACGCCCGACGGGGGAGCGCCGCCAAACATCACCCTGTGTGGGTGATGATTGCTGGTCGGCCCGTTCGTACCATCGTTTCCGCCTGCCGGTAGCTCTCTGCGGGGATAGACATGATGCGCAGCCACCCGATCGTCCCGATCAAGCCATGGAGGCCCATTCCGGCCGGACCGCCGTTCCCGGTCCTGGAGTCGAAGCTGGCTCCGGCCCTGGGGCGGCCCGGCATCGTGCCCCGGAGCGGCCTCCTGGACAGGTTGGAGGCCTCGGCGGCCACGCCGGTGGTGGCCATCTGCGCTCCCGCCGGGTACGGCAAGACCGTCCTTGCCGCCGAGTGGGCCAAACGAGACCCGCGGCCGTTCGTGTGGCTGTCGATCGACGGGCACGACAACGACCCCGCGGTCCTGCTGACCTACATCGCGGTTGGGCTGGACCGGGCGGAGCCGATCGACCCCGCGGTGCTTGGCACCCTGGCATCCCGGGGCGCCTCGATCGGCCGGATGGTCCTTCCGCTGCTCGGGGCCGCCCTCTCCAGCAAGGCGCTCCCGGTTGTGCTGGTCCTGGACGACGTGCATCTGCTCCATGACCAGGAGGGTCTGGATGCGGTGGCGGTGCTGGTCGACCATCTGCCACAAGGATCGCAGCTGGCGGTGACCAGCCAGGGTGAACCGCCGTTGCCGATCGTGCGCTGGCGGGCCGAGGGCCGGCTGACCGAGCTCGGCCCCGGCGATCTCGCGATGAGCCCCCAGGAGGCCGGCCGGCTGCTCCGAGCGGCCAGGGTCGAGCTGCCCGACTCCGAGGTGGCCGAGCTCACCCGGCGGACTGAGGGCTGGCCGGTGGCCCTCTACCTGGCCGGCCTGTCGCTCAAGACCCAGCAGACCGCGAGCGTGGCCGGGCTCAGCGGGCGGGACCGGTTCCTGGTCGACTACCTGCAGTCGGCGCTGCTGTCGCACCTGTCGCCGGCCGATGTCCGGTTTCTCACACGGACGTCGGTGCTGGACCGCCTCTCGGGCCCGCTATGCGACGCGGTGCTGGGGACCACCGGCTCGGCGGCCGTGCTTGCGTCCCTGGAGCGGTCAAACCTGCTGGTCGTCCCCCTGGACCGCCAGCGGACCTGGCATCGCTACCATCAGCTGTTCCGGGAGCTGCTGCGTGAGCGGCTGGAGCGCGACGAGCCCGAGCTGGTCCGCGAGCTCACCCTCCGGGCGGCCCGATGGTGCGAGCGGCACGGTCTGCCCGAGGCCGCGATCGGCTACGCCATGGACGCCGGCGATGCCGACCAGGTCGCCCGGGGCGTGGAGCAGGCGGCCATCGGCGTCTACCGCAGCGGCCGGCTGGCCACCGTGCAACGCTGGTTCGACTGGTTCGACGACCGCGGGCTGATCCAGCGGTACCCGGCGGTGGCCATGCTGGGAGCCTGGGTGCAGGCGCTCGGCGGCCACGCG
>JASLIH010000064.1 GCA_030152105.1 Actinomycetes bacterium | reverse complement strand
CTCAGATCTAGATGCTGTCCCGGGTCGCGCCGGCCAGGGCGGCGGCGTGCTTCGGTTTTGCCACTGGTTGCTGCGGGTATATCGTTCAACAATCGGGTTGGCCATCGGCCCTGGGAGCGAGCTGCCCCCACCGCTCGGATCCCGGCCATGACCCCGGAGGCGAGGAGAAGACGGCTCCGGGGTCGTGGCCCGGTTGGATGTAGCTGCAATCCCTGGTCACACCGGCCAGAACGGCCGCCCGGTCGTGGGCCATCACGGCGGCTTAGGGAGACTCGAACTCCACTTCACCCCTGCCCGTCCTTGCGAGATCGGAGCGCCAGGCTCAATGGTCGCCTTGCTGGACGGAGCGGGATGTCGGCATGTCACCCCTTGCTGGCTGCTTCCCGCTTGAGCTGGCCCGGGTGATGCTTGACAGTCTCCAGGCAGCTCGAGTCGCCAAGTCAAAGGTGGCGGCCCTGGATCCATGCCGCCACCGTCGCCGCCAGCGGCGTCCAGGCCGAACCACCGGTGCCCCCGAGCAGCTCCGAACCATGGCCCGCGCCCTCGGCCAGCACCACCAGGCGCTTGGCCCGGACCGGAGCGGCCTGGTACAGCCGCTGCATCGTGCCCACGCTGACAAGGCTGTCACCCGGAGCGACGGCGAACAGTGCCGGCACCTGCAGGCGCCGGGCGGCGGCCAGCGAGTCCAGCCCCATCCAACGCCGCGCCCCCGACAGGTTGACCACCGCAGCCACCGGCGGGTGGATCGAGGCCGCGACCTGCAGGGCCACGATGCCACCGGCCGAGGCGCCCACCAGGGTGATCTGACCAGCGCCGTGGGCGCGGGCCCAGGTGACCGCGGCCGTGGTGGTGGCCAGCCACTGGTCGGCCGCGTTGCCGGGTGGGCATTGGGAGGCTCCAGCGCCGCACTGGCTGAACAGCATCGAGCGCACGCCGTTGGTCTTGGCCAGCCAGTCGGCATAGGGCCAGAAGTGGCACAGCCCCCTTGGGCCGGCCTCGTGGACGAAGACGGCGGTGGTGGTAAACGCGGCCCCAACCACCGCGGCATAGAGTTGTGCTCCTCCTGGGGCGGACAGCCAGAAGCTCTGGGCTGGGGTGGTCGGCCCTCCGCACAGCTCGGCTGGTGGGGGTGGCGCCGGGGTCGCTGCCGGGGCTGAGGTGGTCGTGGGAGGTCGCGACGGTGGGTCCGTTGTGCAACCGGCGAGCACGACCGACAGCGCGATGACGACCGGCAGGAAGCGACCCGGGGTTGCTGAGATCCTCATGGTCGCGACCCACTCTCACCAGCGCACGGCGCGATCACCCTTGGGCACTGTCAAGCATCAGCTGACACCGCCCTCAGAGTATTACCCGAGACGACACGAATCTCACCAGCACGGACACGACGGAGCGGAACGCGAGCCCGCGATCCGCGTCCGCTCGTCGCATCGGTCGAGCTGACTGCCGCTCGGCACGGACCCAGCACGGACGGAGTCCACCGGGGCCATGCTCCGACAACGCAAAGAGGCAGGTCAGTGACCTGCCTCTGCTGGTGGAGGTGGGGAGACTCGAACTCCCGTCCCGCGGCGTCGTTCCAGGGCTTCTCCGAGCGCAGCCGCCGGTTGAGGTTCGGACCTGGGCTGTCCGGTGGCAACGCTCCCAGGTCCTAGCCAGCTAAAGTGTTCCCGCGGCGGGCGCTGGCGTCCCGCCTCGGGTGAGCCTGCTATCGACGCCCGACCCGCTCCCACAGGCAAAGAGCGGCGGACGGCTACCTAAGAAACCTTAGGCAGCGAGCGCGTAGTTAGGCTTGGCGCTTTTGTTTTTCGCGGTTTGCTACGGAGCCCCGCGAACTCCGGCTCGCTTCCCCTGGATCGATCCGTCACGGTCGAACCCAGGCACCCCCGTATGTTGTTGTCAACGCTCTCCATTCTAGACCTGTTCCGCGCCGGGTCGACCGGATTCGACCACGTAGCTGGCCAGGGTGCGGACCGGCGCGCCCGGCCGCTCGATCGTGTCGACGACCCGCAGGTCGGCGTACCAGCGGTCGCGGATGACCGTGCAGCGGGTGTAGCCGCGCAGCCGGCTCTCGAAGAAGCGGATGTGGGGGTTGTCACGCAGGTGCTTCCGGAAGCCGCTGCTCTTGCTGGCCCCGGAGCTGATCGAGGTCCCGACCAGCTCGGTCGCCACCACCGGGGCGTCGGGGCCGCGCCCGGGGAGCTGCAGGTCGTTGACGAAGAAGGCGTGGATGTCGCCGGTGAGCACGACCGGGTTGGCCGGCTGGCGCTCCCACAGGAACCGGAGGATGCGGTCGCGGTCGGCCGCGTAGCCGTCCCAGGCGTCGCTCCACCAGGCGCGGCCGGGACCTGGGTGCAGGTCCAGCTCCGCCATGACCACCTGCTGGGCGAGCACGTTCCAGCGGGTCTGGGAGCGGTCCAGGCCGTCGAGCAGCCAGCGCCGCTGGTGGCTGCCGAGGATGGTGCGGCGGGGGTCGACCCGCTCGGGGCAGGTGACCACCCTGCCCCCGCCGGCGTCCTCGTCGCACGGCTGGTCGTCGCGGTACTGGCGGGTGTCGAGCAGGTTGAGCTCGACCAGGTCGCCGAAGCGCAGCCGCCGGTACAACGGCATGGTGGGGCCGCGGGGCGGGCGGCGCAGCGGCATGTGCTCCCAGTAGGCGCGGTAGGCGGCCGCCCGGCGGCGCAGAAAGGCGGCCGGATCGCCTCCATCGACCGGATGGCGGCCGGCGTAGTCGTTCTCGACCTCGTGGTCGTCCCAGGTGGCGACGAACGGGTGGCGGGCGTGGGCGGCCTGAAGGTCGCGGTCGGTCTTGTACAGGGCGTGGCGGACCCGGTAGCCGGGCAGGTCGGCCGGCTCGCCGCCGACGTGGCGGCGGGGCAGGTTGCGCCGAGGCGGGTTCTCGTAGATGTAGTCGCCCAGGTGCAGGACCACGTCGAGGTCGTCCTCGGCCAGGTGCCGGTAGGCGGTGTAGTAGCCCTTCTCGAAGTTCTGGCAGGACACGAAGGCCAGGTCCAGGCGAACGAGGGGGCGGCGCGGGTCGGGGCAGGTCCTGGTGCGGCCGATCCGGCTCAGGTGGCCGCCGGCCCGGAAGCGGTACCAGTAGTGGCGGCCCGGGTCGAGGCCGTCCACCTCCACGTGGACGGCGTGGGCCAGGGCCGGGGTGGCGGCGATGCGGCCCCGGCGGACCACATCCCGGAACCGCGGCCCGGTCGCGACCTCCCAGTCGACCGGGACCGCCCTGGCCGGCATGCCGCCGTCGGGGTCGAGCGGCCGGGGCGCCAGCCGGGTCCAGAGCACCGTCCCGGTCGGGGTCGGGTCGCCGGAGGCCACCCCGAGGGTGAACGGGTCGTCCGGCCAGGCGCCCGGGGTGGCCCAGGCCCCCGGGATCCGCTGGGTCGCGAGCAGGGCGGCGGCGCCGGTCGTCCCGGCCAGGAACAGGCGGCGACCGACCGTCGGCGGGGGCGCGGTGGGTTGATCGGGTGGGGGGATGTCCGCCATGACCAGGCACCTCTCGGGCGTCTCGAGGCTGCTGACCACAGCGGTAGCCGGGAGAGGTGGCCCGGTCGGGTGGGCGAAGCGGCGGCCCATGGAACAGTTTGCGGACAAACCAGACGAGTTGGCAGATCGGGAACTACCTGTGGACAGCCGCGGGAACGCCTCGCGTCGGTCCGCTACGCTTCCCCTCCGGGGGCCTTGGCGCCGCAGGGCGGGGTACCCGCACGCCCTCCGAGGTGGTGGGCACGCGCCGGCGGGCCGAACGGGAGGACAACCTGATGACCACAGCTGGCGGCGGCTATGTCGTGACCGGGGTGACCGGGGGCCTTGGGGGCCGGGTGGCTCGGCGGCTGGCCGACCGCGGGGTGCGGCAGCGGGTGGTGGCGAGGGACCCCGGGCGGGTGCCGGAACTGCCGGGGGCCGAGGTGGCGGTCGGGAGCTACGACGACCGGGAGGGGCTGCGGCGGGCGTTCGAGGGGGCGCACACGCTGTTCATGGTGTCGGCGTCGGAGGACCCCGACCGGATGCGGTTGCATGGCAACGTGGTCGGGGCGGCCACCGATGCCGGGGTGGGGCGGGTCGTGTACACGAGCTTCTACGGGGCCGGGCCGGCGTGCACCTTCACCTTCGGGCGGGACCACTGGCACACCGAGGAGCTCATCCGGGGCAGCGGGCTGCGCCACACGTTCCTCCGCGACAACCTCTACGTCGACTTCCTGCCGCTCATGGTCGGGGGCGACGGGGTGATCCGGGGGCCGGCCGGGGACGGGCGGGTGGCCGCGGTGGCGCGCGACGACATCGCCGATGTGGCCGTGGCCGTGCTGCTGGACGACGGGGGCGGCCACGACGGGCGGGCCTACGACATGACCGGGCCGGAGGCCCTGACCATGGCCGAGGCCGCGGACGAGCTGTCGAGGGCCGCCGGGCGGACCGTCACCTACCACGCCGAGACCCTCGAGGAGGCGTATGCGTCGCGGGCGCACTACGGCGCCCCCGACTGGGAGGTCGCCGGCTGGGTGACGACCTATGCCGCCATCGCCAACGGCGACCTGGGGACGGTCAGCGGCGACGTGGCCGCCGTGGCCGGCCACCCGCCGGTCGGGCTCCGCGAGTTCCTCCGCCGCAACCCCGACAGCTACCGCCGCCTGGCCGAGCCCGCGGGGACCTGAGCCCCGCCCCGGGGCCGACCCGCCGGCATCCGGCCCCGCCGGGCCGACAGCCGCGACCCCTGCTCGCCTACGCCCGGGTGCGGGCCTTGCGGACCCGGGCCATCTCGCGTTCGGCGTCGCGCTTGGCCAGGGACTGGCGCTTGTCGTAGGCGCGCTTGCCCCTGGCCAGGCCCAGCTCGACCTTGACCAGGTGGCCCTTGAAGTAGATGCGCAGGGGGACCAGGGTGAGGCCGCGCTCGTTGATGCGGGCCGCCAGCTGGTCGATCTGCTTGCGGTGGAGCAGGAGCTTGCGGGGGCGGGTCGGCTCGTGGCCCTCGTAGCCGGTGTGGGAGTAGGTGGGGATCTGCATGTGCAGGACGAGCTCGTTGCCGTCGATCACGGCGTAGGCGTCCTGGAGCGACCCTTTGCCCTCGCGGAGGGTCTTGACCTCGCTGCCGCGCAGGACCAGGCCGGCCTCGACCGTCTCGAGGATCTCGTAGTTGTGGCGGGCACGGCGGTTGGTCGCCACCGTGCCCGGGGGCTCGCGCCTGGGCATCCGCGGGACCGCCGCTAGATCCGGACGTACTTGCGGAGCGCCAGCAGGCTGGCCAGGGCCGAGGCGACCACCCCGAGGGCCAGCAGCACGACGCAGGAGGCGTAGAACTCGCGCATCCCGACCGCGGGCAGGATCTGGAAGATCGACACCTGGTTGCGGACCCGGTCCAGGTAGAACATGCCCGCCCGGAGCAGCCCGAAGGCGATCAGGGTGCCGAGCAGCCCGGCGACAACGCCCTCGGCCAGGAACGGCAGCCGGATGTAGGTGTTGGAGGCCCCGACCAGCTTCATGATCTGGGTCTCCTTGCGCCGCGCGAACGCGGCCACGCGCACCGTCACCGCGATCAGCACCACGGCGGCGAGGCCGAGCACCGCGGCCAGCACGAAGAAGGAGTTCTTGAGCATGTTGAGGACCGCGAACAGCCGCTCGACCAGCTTCTTCTGGTCGATCACGGAGTCGATCCCCGGGTTGCAGACCTCTTTGCCGCGGTCGTTGAACTGGCCCGAGCAGAACTCGTCGTGGACCTGGGCGAACTGGGTCGGGTCCTTGAGCTTGACCCGGTAGCTCTCTGGCAGCACGTCCGGGCTGACGTTGCGGACCATGTCCGGCGAGTCCTTGAACTGGTCCCGGAAGCGCGCGTAGGCGTCCTCCTTGGACTCGTAGTAGACCCGCTCCACCGCCGGCAGGGCGTCCAGCTGGGCGCGGATGGTGTCGCGCTGCTCGGCCGGGACCTTGGGGGCGAGGAAGACCGAGACCTCGATCTTGTCCGACCAGTAGCCGCCGAACAGCGACACCTGCTTGCCGGCCAGCAGCGCGATCCCGAACAGGGTCAGGCTGATGGCGACGATGATCACCATGGAGATGGCCAGCAGGAGGTTCCGCCGGAACCCGCGGTAGGCCTCGACGGCGATGTACGAGAGCCTAAACGCCAAGGTCGTACACCCCTCGCTCCTGGTCGCGGACGACCTTGCCGTGCTCCAGCTCGACCACCCGCTTGCGCATCTGGTCGACGATGCGCTCGTCGTGGGTGGCCATGACCACGGTGGTGCCGGTGCGGTTGATCCGCTCCAGCAGCCGCATGATGTCCTGGGAGGTGGTCGGGTCCAGGTTCCCGGTCGGCTCGTCGCACAGCATCAGCAGCGGCCGGTTGACGAACGCCCGGGCGATCGAGACCCGCTGCTGCTCGCCACCGGACAGCTCGTGGGGGAACCGGTCGGTCTTGTCCTGGAGGCCGACCAGCTTGAGCACCTCGGGGACGGTCCGCTCGATCGAGTGCCGCCGGGCCCCGATGACCTCGAGGGCGAAGGCGACGTTCTCGCGCACGGTCTTGTTGGACAGCAGCTTGAAGTCCTGGAACACACAGCCGATGGAGCGGCGCAGGGCCGGCACCTTCCAGGAGGCGAGCCGGTTCAGCTCCTTGCCGGCCACCCAGATGCGGCCGGCGGTGGGGCGCTCCTCCTTGGTCAGCAGGCGGAGGAAGGTCGACTTGCCGGAGCCGGACTGGCCGACCACGAAGACGAACTCGCCTTTGCCGATCTCCACGGACACGTCGTCAAGGGCGATCACGTCGTTCCCATACGACTTGCTGACATGGTCAAGCTTGATCACGGGGCGGGTACGGCCTTTCGCTCGTCGGGGCTGCACGGACGGGAAGTTGGGGGCCTCCCCGTTGGCCGTCGGCCTGGACAACGCAAGACCATACCAGACCTGCTTGTGAATATCAGGAACCCTTGCGCCGCCTGGCCCTCCAGCGGCCGAGCACCGTCGGGGTCAGCAGAGCCCCCACCCCGGCCACCGTGAGCGCCTTGCCGGCCAGGTCGACCGGGGTGTCGCGGTAGCTGAGGCGCACCTCGGACTGGGTCGGGACGACCACCATCAGCCCGGGCGAGAGCATCCACGGGCCCTTGGCCCCCTCGACCTTCCAGTTGGGGAACCAGGAGACCTTGACGATGTGGGGCTCGCCGACCCGGTCGGTCCTGAAGCTGATCACGTCGCCGGTCCGGCTGGTCGTGGCGGCCAGCTCGCCCGGCCGGTCCAGCGGCTCCTGGGGCAGGGTGGTGAAGGGCGGCTTCCCCGCCGTGGCGAAGGCGGCCGTGGCCGCCCGGTCCTTCCTGGACGCGAACACCAGCGGGGTCTCCAGCCAGTTGGGGTTGGCGTACCAGGCCAGGGCGTTGGCCCGCCAGTTGGGGTCGTCGACCAGCACCGGCCGGAACCGTGGCACCTGGACCAGGTCGCCGGTCCCGACCTTGTAGATGGTGAAGCGGCCGCTGCGCTTGACCACCGGCAGGCCGGCGGCCGCCGCCGCCTGCATCTCGGTGTCCTTCATGCCCAGGTCGGCGCAGGGCACCGCCTGGTCGTCGGAGTTCTTGCAGGCGTCGTAGGCGACGTAGTAGCGGACGCCGAACAGCCGCAGGTGGGCCAGGCCGGTCGGGAAGTCGAAGCCGTCTGGATAGGGGACGCCCGGGACCGCCTCGGTGAAGGTCTCGGAGGTCTCCTTCTGGTTGATGAAATGGAACGGGGCGTTGAGCGACGACTCGATCAGCAGTCCCTCCATGGTCGGCTGGCCGCCGAACACGGGGATGTTCTCCAGCGTCCTGGTCGTCCCGAAGCGCTCGTAGTCGCGGTTGAACTCCCACATGACCCGGCCCGGGGGCAGCGTGGCCAGGGTGTCGAACAACGCCCTGGCCTCCGGCCAGCCGCTCTTGGCCTCAAACCCGCTGTAGTTGTACTTGGCCCAGTCGTCCACGAACCCGCGGTGGCGCCAGGCCCCGACCACCGGGGCCACCACCATCAGCGCGACCACGGCCAGCCAGGCGTACCGCAGCGACACCCCGCTGCGCCGCTGCAGCCAGGCGGCCAGCCACCCGGCCACCACCGAGGCCCCGTAGGCGGCCACCAGCAGCGAGAACAGATAGAGGAAGGGCAGCATGCGGGCGTTCCACAGGGCGCCCTGGGGCGCGATCCGGGTCAGGGCCACGAACACGAACGCCACCACCGCCCCCGGCCAGGCGAACAGCAGCACCCGCCGCTCCCCCCGGGCCACGGCGACCACCAGCCCGACCACGGTGAGCAGGAGATAGGGCCGGATCTCGTTGGGCAGCAGCAGGCTGTAGAACTCGAGCTGGTCCCAGCGGAAATGCGCGGTGTAGGGCACGCGCAGCATGAACGGCAGGGCCCAGAAGGCGGTCAGGCAGAACGCCACCCCCAGGACCAGGGCCAGACGCCGGAACGAGGCCAGGGCCGTGGCCAGCGGCCGGCGCAGCAGCAGGCCGGTGGCGCCCAGCACGAGCACGATGGTGGTCAGGATGTGGCTCAGGACCAGCGCCGCGACCAGCAGGGCGGCGGCCCGCCAGCCCTTGCCGTCCTCGCAGACCCGCCAGAGCACGGCCAGGGCCAGCGGCAGCAGGGCGAACGAGATCGAGAAGGGGAACTCCCCGGCCATCGTGCTGGCGATGTTGCCGCCCCAGATGGTGAACTGCTGGGTCGGGGTGACCTGGGACATGAACAGGAACACGGTGGCCGCGCAGGCGGCCAGCAGCGGGGCCGGCTCGCGCAGGCGCAGCACCCGGAAGGCTCCCCAGCAGGTCACCGGGAGGGCCAGCAGGCCCAGCACGGTGACCAGCTTGAACGCCACCTGGTCGCCAAGGGGCGGGGTGAGCACGGCGATGAGCACGTACGGCAGTGGGAAGTAGAAGGTCAGCATGGGGATGCCGGCGAACCAGCCCGGTGCCCAGCCGGTCACCCGTCCCCGTGGCAGCAGGTCCTCGCGCAGGAAGGTGGCCACATAGTGGTGCGACCCCATGTCGCCGCCCGCCGCCGTTGTCGCGCTCAGGATAAGGTTCCAGTGCAGGGTCTTGAGAAGGACGAGGTAGATGGCGCCAAAGGTCAGCACGGTGAGACCGCGCTGCACCCACAGAGTTCGGGTGCGAGCCGCGGTCAGCCCCTCGCGGGCGAAGGCCGCGATCGTCGCCAGCAGTGCCTCCTCGGGTCGTAATCGCCAACAGCCATGAAACCAGGATCGGCATGGTAATGCCGCGCTCCGTCCAGGTCGCCCCGGCCGAGGTGCCGCCGGCGCCCCGCTGGCAGGGCGGCTGGCTGCCCGCTGGCGACCTCCCCCTGGACGAGGAGCGGGAAGCGACCGTCTCCTTCGACCGCCGCGGCCGCTGCCGCCTCACCCTGGCCCTCGACCGGCCGGCCACCGGCGCCGACGTGGCCGCCCTCGAGGAGGCGGCCGACGTCCTGCCCAACCTGTACCTGTTCGACCTGGACGACACCGCCGACTACCCCGAGCGCCACGCCGAGGCGTTCGGCCTGGCCCAGCCGCTGGCCCCCGACGCCTTCAACCAATCCGCCGAGGTCGAGCTGCTGGCCCCGCCGGGCGGCCAGGAGCTGCCCCGCCGCCTCGGCCGCTTCGGCGTCCCCGCCGTGACCCCCGGGTCGGGGCCTGTGGACAGCTCGGGACCTTCCGCCTCGCGCTCGGCTACCCTCCCGAATCGGGGGCCCGGGACGGCGGGTGAGCCGCGGGTCGAGCGGGCCCCGCTCCAGTTCGAGCGGGCTCTGCTCCAGGCGGGGCGGCGGCTCGTCGCCGCCACCCGGGTCTCGGCGTCGGGGCTGTGCGCTCTCGCCCTGGGGGTCACCCTGGGTGTCTTCGTGGTCGTGTTCACCGCCGCGACCTGGACGGCCCACGCCCGGTTCGGGACCTACGGCTTCGACGTCGGCATCTACGACCAGGGGACCTGGCTGCTGTCGCGGGCCAGGGCGCCGTTCGTGACCGTCCGCGGGCTCGACCTGCTGGGCCAGCACGCCGCCTACATCATGGCCCTGGTCGCCCCCCTGTACCGGGTCTGGGCCGACCCGCGGCTCCTGCTGCTGCTCCAGGTGCTGTTCCTGGCCCTGCCGGCGGTGGTCCTGTACCGGCTCGGCGGCCGCCACCTCGGCCACCCGGCGGCCGGGCTGGCCGTGGCCGTCGCCTACCTGGCCTACCCGGGAGTGCAGTGGGCGATCAGCTGGCAGTTCCACCCCGAGGCGATCGCCGCCGGCCTGCTCGCCCTGGCCATCGCGGCCGCCGACCAGCGCCGGCACGGGCGCATGGCCCTGTGGCTGGCGCTGGCCGCGCTCTGCGGCGGCGAGCTCGGGCTGGTGGTCGCCGGGTTCGGCCTGCTGCTGGTCGCCGGGGGCCGGCGGGCGGTCGGCTGGCGCACCGCCGGGGCCGGCCTGGCCTGGTTCCTTCTCGCCACCTACCTGCTGGCGCCGCTGCACGCCGGCCGGGTCACGCGGCTGTTCGAGACCGACTACGGCATCGCCGGCACCGGGCCCCGGGCCCTGCTGGCGTCGCTGGCCACCATGGCCGGGCACGCCATGCAGACCGGGCTGGCCAACGACGGCCTGTTCTACCTGCTGCTGGTGTTCCTGCCGCTCCTCGGCCTGCCCCTGCTGGCCCCCCGGTGGCTGCTCCCGGTGGCCCCGCCGCTGCTGCTCAACCTGGCCGCGGTCCAGCCCGAGCACCACCAGCTCCGCTTCCACTACCTGGCCACTGCCGCGCCACTGCTGGCCGCCGGGGCGGTGGCCGGGCTGGCCGTGGTCCGCTCGGCCCGCCGCCAGTGGCTCGCCCCCCTGCTGGTCCTGCTGGTGGTGGTGGCCGGCTTCACCAGCTGGCGCTACGGGCCGGCGCCGTGGGCCCGCGACCCGGTGGCCATCCCGGCCGGGCCGACCGACCAGGTCCGGCGCGAGGCCCTGGCCCTGGTCGCCGACGGGGCGCCGGTCAGCGCCCAGTACAACCTGGTCCCCCACCTCGGCCACCGGGTGGAGGTGTACGAGTTCCCGAACCCGTTCCGGGCGGTCAACTGGGGCCTGGACGGCGACGAGCACCCGCCGGCGGCTCTTGACCGGCTCCGGTTCGTGGTCGTCCAGCGCGACCTGCTGGGCGAGCAGGACCGGCAGCTGCTGGACCGGCTCCAGACCGACCCGGCCTGGCGGACCCTGCTCGACCGCCAGGAGGTGGTCGTGCTGGAGCGCCGGGAGGCTGGCGGATGACGGCCCGGCCGGAGGCGGGGTCGAGCCTGTCGATCGTGCTGCCCTGCCTGGACGAGGCCGAGCGGCTGCCCGGCACCCTGGCCGCCTACCTGGCCCACTTCCCGTCCACCCGGGCCGAGGTCGAGCTGATCGTGGTCGACGACGGCTCCACCGACGGGACCTCGGCCATCGCCGACCAGATCGCCGCCGCCGACCCCCGGGTCCGGGTGGTGCGGACCCCCCACAACCACGGCAAGGGCTACGCCGTCCGGATCGGCATCCAGGCCGCCCAGGGCGAGCTGGTGGTGTTCACCGACGCCGACGGCTCCTACGGGCCCGAGCAGATGGAGCGGGTCGTGGCCGCCCTCCAGCGGGCCCCGGTGGCCATCGGTGCCCGCCTGGGCAGCCAGCCCGGGGGCGGCTCGCCGCTGCGCCGGCTGGCCAGCCCGGTGTTCAACCGGGTCATGCGGCTGCTGCTCGGCCTGCCCTTCTCCGACACCCAGTGCGGGCTCAAGGGCTTCCGCCGCGACGCCGCCGAGGCGCTGTTCCAGCGGGCCCGGGTGAACGGGTTCGCCTTCGACGCCGAAGCACTGCTGGTGGCCAACCGCCTCGGCCTCGAGGTGGTCGAGGTGCCGGTCACGGCCGAGGAGCGCCAGGGCAGCAAGGTCCGCCTACGCGGGGACGCGCTGGCGATGCTGGCCGACGTCTGGAAGGTCCGCCGGGCGGCGGCCCGGGGCGCCTACGACGAGACGCGGGTCCGCGACGTGGCCGGCTGAGCCGGGTGAGCCGGGTCGTCGTCGTCGATCTCGGCCACCGAGCCCTCGGCCACCGCCCTGGCGGCGGCACGCTCCGGCGACACGAACACCCACCGCTTGTAGGTGGTGAACCGGAACACCATCCCCAGGGCCAGCCCGGCCACCTGGGCCAGGTTGAACCAGAGTGCGCCGGTCTTGCCGAAGCCCTGCTCGACGATCAGGATGCAGGCGTTGGCGATCAGCAGCCCGACCCCGTTGAGCAGGAAGAACAGGGTGTACTCACGGCGCAGGCTGGTCCGGGCCCGGTGCCGGAAGGTCCAGTGCCGGTTCATGAAGAATGACGAGGTGGCGGCCACGGCCACCGAGGCCGTCTTGGCGCCCATGGCCGACCAGCCGAGCCCCAGGTACAGCAGGTTGGCCAGGCCGAAGTCGAGGACGGTGTTGACGGCGCCGACAATGCCGAACTTGGCCAGCTCGTGGGCCAGGTGTCGCCAGCGCCGGTAGAGGCCTGCGATGACGTTCAGGTAGGTACTCCCTCCCACTCTCACGCTTGCACGGGGTGTCCAGACTAGCGCAATCGCCTGGCGACCACGATTCCGTCGGATGCGAACACCTTCCTGTACCCCCCTTGGGGGCCGACCAAGCGCTCGTACAGCGGCCGCTGGTCGCCGAGCAGGCGCTCGTCGATCACCAGGTAGTCGGCGGTGGCCGGGTCGGGCGGGTTCTCGCCGTGGGCGCCCCAGTTGGTGACTCGCCAGGGGTTGGGGAACTCATAGGCGTAGGTCCGGTGGGTCAGGTGCGGGATCAGGTTGTAGGAGGCCGAGACGCCGGCGTCGGGCGGGACGACCCGCAGGGCGGCCCGCACGATGGCGTGGCGAGGCTCGGCCCTGGCCCACCAGCCGTCGTCGTACTGGCGGCCCAGCGGCGACGGCGACCAGGCGACGTTGGCCACCAGCGCGGTCGCCAGCAGCACGGCCACCAGCACCCGCCGGGTCGTCCGGCCCCGACCGGCCCAGCCCATCGCCTCCACCGTGGCCAGGAACACCCCGGCCAGGACGATCGAGGTGTAGTGGAACCGGTAGTCGTGGGTCAGGGCGTGGCCGGAGGTCACGTTGACCACCGTCTGGGGCAGCGAGATGAGCAGGACCAGGGGGGCGGCCAGGGGGAAGAAGGCCACCGGGCCGAGCACGTGCCAGTAGTAGTCGAGCCGGTCCGAGCGGGTGGCCAGCTCGGCCAGCCGGCTCGGGTGGACGGCCATGTTCCAGACGATCTCGCCCAGCGAGTTGCCGAAGCCGGGGAACAGCTCCTGGTAGAAGGGACCGTCCCCGCCCCCGGCGGCCGGGATGATCACCTTGGTGGCGAGCAGGAACCAGCCGGCCCCGGCGGCGGCGGTCAGCAGGCCGGGCCGGCGCTCCCCGAGCACGGCCAGGACCAGGCCGAGCATGATCACGGCCAGGGCCGCGTCCTCCTTGCAGGCCAGCGCGACCCCGACCGCCACCGCGAACCAGCCCCAGCGCCGCCGGGTGGCCAGCCACCAGGCGAACAGCAGGGGCGTGATGATCAGCGCGTCGGGGTGGAAGTGCCACCAGTTGATCCATTCCAGCGACGGGTACAGCAGGAAGCAGGCGGCCACGGCCACCCCCAGCCAGCCGCTCTCCAGCCGGTCGCGGGCCAGCAGGTACAGCGGCACCGCGCCGAGGGCCATCCAGACGGTCTCGACCAGGTACAGGAAGTGGGGGCCGGCGCCGAGCCAGTAGGCGGGCACGAACAGCACCGTGATCAGGTTCACGTGGTGCTGGAAGAAGTGCAGCCCGCGGATGGTCACGAACGGGTCCTTGAACCGGGACAGCAGCCAGATGCCCTGGTCGTACAGGCCCATGTCGTAGCCGAAGGTGCCGAAGTTCTCGTGCTGGGCCCAGGTGAGCCGGCCGAACACGCCGATGTAGGTGGCCACCAGCAGCCCGACGACCACCGACGGCCGGCGCAGCCTGACCACTAGGGTGGGGTGGCGCGGCGGCGGAGTTCGGCGGCGACGAACTGGTCGAGGTCGCCGTCGAGCACGGCCTGGACGTTGCCCGTCTCCACGTTCGTCCGGTGGTCCTTGACCATCTGGTAGGGGTGGAGGACGTAGCTGCGGATCTGGCTGCCGAAGGCGATGTCCTGGCGCTCGCCGCGCAGCGCCGCCAGCTGGGCCTCGCGCTCCTTGCGGGCCCGCTCGGCCAGCCGGGCGGCCAGGATCTTGAGGGCGATCGTCTTGTTGGCCAGCTGGGAGCGCTCGTTCTGGACCGCGACCACGATCCCGGTCGGGAGGTGGGTGATGCGGACCGCCGAGTCGGTGGTGTTCACCCCCTGCCCGCCCGGCCCCGAGGAGCGGTAGATGTCGATGCGCAGGTCGGCGTCGTCGATCTCGGGGGTGTCCTCGTCCTCCAGCACCGGGATGGCGTCGACGGCCGCGAACGAGGTGTGCCGCCGCTTGGCCTGGTCGTAGGGGGAGATCCGGACCAGCCGGTGGGTGCCGGTCTCGGTCGACACCAGCCCGTAGGCCCGCGGCCCCTCAACGGTCAGGGTGACCGACTTGATGCCGGCCTCGTCGCCCTCCTGGTAGTCGTTGACGGTCACCTTGAAGCCGCGCCGCTCGGCCCAGCGGGTCAGCATCCGCCAGAGCATCTCGGCCCAGTCCTGGGACTCGGTCCCGCCGGCCCCGGGGTGGATGGTGACGATCGCGTCCCGGTCGTCGAACTCCCCGCCCAGAAGGGCCAGCACCTCGAGGTCCTCGACGGCCGCGGCCAGGGTGGCCTGCCCCTCGGTGAGCTCGGCGGCCACCGTTTCGTCGTCCTCCTCCAGCGCGAGCTGGTTCAGCGTCTCGAGGTCCTCGAGCGACCCCTGGAGCCGGGCCACCGTGTCGAGGTCACCCTCGACGGCGGCCAGCCGCCTCATGACCCGGCGGGCCCGCTCCGGGTCGTCCCACAGGTTGGGCGCGGCCGCCTGCTCGCGCAGGCCGGCCAGCTCCTGTTCCTTGCCCGCCAGGTCAAAGGAACTCCTTCGCGTCGGCGAGCCGCTTGCGCAGCGCCTCCAGCTCGGGTCCGTGATCGGTGGGCATGGCGGCTCCGGGTCTCCTAGGGCTCGGCTGTGCCCGGCAATGGTACCGACCCGGGACGGCTGCCGTTGGAGCGCTCGAGGCGCAGCAGGTTGCTCTGGAACTCGAGCACCCACTCAGCCGTCTCCTGCTGGAGCAGGGCGGCCACGTCGTCGGAGAAGGCCCGCAGCAGGGCCAGCCGGTTCTGGACCTGCTTGGGATCGACGGTGCGCGAGGCGCTGCGGGCGCACTCGGCCGCCCAGTCGTACTGGAGCTGCTCCAGGCGGCGTTCCAGGGACTGGGCCGTGGTCATGGAGCGCATCCAGCCCGAGGAGAGGCCGAAGAACCGGTCGAAGCCGATGCAGGCGGCGGCCAGGGCCAGCAGCACGTAGCCCCAGGCGGTGCGGCTGGGCCCGGGGGCGGCGGCGTCGAGCAGGGGCTGGAGCGCGCCGGCGGTGACCAGGAGGATGGCCAGCAGGCGCAGGCCCCGCGACCAGATGCGCTTGCCCCGCTTGTCCTGGAGGTACCAGTCGGTGGCCTCGATGGCCCGGCCCTCGGCGTAGCGGTAGAGCTTGGCCAGGGCGGACTCGATGTCGTGCCACTGCTCCATGGCCACCGTCGGGAACGGCCCGGCCCGCAGGTCGCGCCGGCGGCGGCGCCGGTCAGGCCGCGGCTCCGCCGGCATCGGGTCCTCAACGCTCGTGGTGGCTTCCCGGATCGCCATCCTCCGCCCTCCCCGGCTCGTGTCACCGACCGACCGGCGCTATCGTCGCATACTGGTCAAAGTGGACTGGAGGGGTCCGGGAACCCCGGAGGGGTGCCCCGGTGGATCCTGGAGGGGTCCGGGGAACCCCGGAGGGGTGCCCCGGTGGATCGGGGAGATCCGGTGGGAATCCGCGGGAGGGGAATGGAGTTCCCTCTCAGATCCGCTCGCGCCCCCCAGCGAGGTCCCATGTCCTCCAAGCAACGTCTCCCGTGGCTGGTCGTCGTCGTGCTCGTCGGCGCCCTGATCAGCACCGTCGGCTGGGCGCTGTCGGTCCGCCGGCAGGCGCCCACCGGCCAGGCCAGCCCGGCCGCCGCCGTCCAGGCCGCGGCCGCCCACGCCGGCCACGACACCGCGGCCACCCACACCCACGGCGGCACGGCCCAGAACACCCCGCCGATCGCGCCGCGCGACGGCGTCCTGGCCATGACCGTGCCCCCGCTGCCCAAGACGTCGGTCAACTTCATCTGGAAGCCGGAGCACCTGGTGCTCGCGGCCGGCCAGAAGGTCACCCTCAAGGTGGCCAACGCCGACTACATGCAGCACAACTTCACCTTCAAGGCGGCCAAGGTGGCCAAGAACCTGCCGGTCGACGCCACCACCACCATCAAGCTGACCGCCCCGGCCAAGCCCGGCCTCTACACCTTCTACTGCAAGTACCACCTCCAGATGATGGAGGGCGCCGTCACGGTGCGGTGAGGGAGGACGACCGAGCCATGCACCCGACCCACCCCCGCAGACGGCCCTGGCCGACCGTGCTGCTGCTGGTGGTGACCGCCCTGCTGGTCGCCCTGGCCGCGGTGGTGCTGGTCGCCCCGCCGGCGGGCGCCGACTCGCTGGGCGGGGCGGAGCCGAGCAACTACCAGACCCGGGTCCTGGCCATCCGGCCGGCCGCCCAGGGGATCACGGTCGAGGTGGTCGACGCCGGTACCCGGCTGCGCCTCGTCAACGCCAGCGGCCGGGAGGTGGTCGTGCTCGGCGACGAGTCCGAGCCCTGGCTGCGGGTCGGGCCCGGCCAGTCCGTCACCTGGCACGACCACCGCGCCCACTGGGAGGCTGAGCAGCCGCCTCCAGGGGTCCGGCGGGCGCCCGGGTCGGCCCAGGTGGCCGTTCCCCGATGGACCATCGGCCTGCGCACCGGCAGGCGCCTCGTCGACGTGGTCGGCGAGGTCCGCTGGGTGCCCGGGCCGTCGCCGCTGCCATGGCTGGCCGGGGCCGCGCTGCTGGCCATGGCGGTGGTGGCGGCCGGCCGGGGCCGCCGCTGGCTCGGCGTCCTGGTGGCCGCCCTGGCGCTGGTGGTCGCCCTCGACCTGGTCCAGCTGGCCGGCGCCTGGGCCGGCGCCCGGCCCCCGCTGCCCGGCAAGCTGCTCACGCTGGGCGCCTCGGCGGCCGGCTGGGTCCTGGCCGCGCTGGCCATCCGCCAGCTGCTCCGGCGGCGCCTGGAGAGCGGCCTGTTCCAGCTCCTGCTCGCCGCCGGCCTCCTCCTCGTGGTCGACGGCCTCGGCGACCTCGGGTTCCTGTTCCGCTCCCAGCTGGCCAGCAGCCTGCCCGACTGGATGGTCCGGGCGACCGTCACGGGCAAGCTCGGCCTCGCCGCCGGCGCCCTGGCCGCCGCCGCCCTCCTCCTCCGGGCGCTGCTCGCCGGCCAGGCACCGGACGTAGGCCCCGAGCCCAGCCTCGAGGTCGTCCCGTCGTGGGACTGGGACGAGGAGCCGCCGAGCTTGGAACCGGCGGCCGCCACCTCCAGCTCCAGCTCCAGCTCCAACCTGGCCACGGTGCTGCCGTGGCCGAGCCACCGCCGTCCAGGCACGTTTGACGATCCCGACCTTCCAGGAGGCGCCTGATGCAGGCCAGCGAGACCGAACCCAACGGCGGCATTGTCGCCGCGACCATCGCCGCCGGCGCCGGCTGCGCGGCCCTCGGCCTGCTCACGGTCGCCGCCGCCGCCTCCACCGAGTTCGCCGACCTGCTCAACCTGTACGCGCCCTCCGGTCCCCTCACCGGCAAGGCGACGGTGGCCTCGATCATCTACCTGATCGTCTGGATCAACCTCCACTTCCGCCTTCGCGACCGCGAGCTCAGCCTGTCCAGGGGCTTCCTGCTGACCATGTTCCTGCTCGCGATCGGCCTGGTCGGCACCTTCCCCCCGGTCTACCAGCTGTTCCAGCGCTGACCTGACCGTCTGGCCCCGCTGGCGCGGCCGGCGCTCAGGCGCCCACGGTGACGACCAGCAGCGTCAGGAGCATGGCCAGCAGCAGGGCCGAAAGGGCCGGGGTGGCGGCCAGGAGCTCCTCACGGCGACGGAGGGCACGCAGGGCCTCGGCCCGGGTCCGGGCCAGCCAGGGGACCCCGAACGGGGCCTCCAGGAGGTGGAAGGCGACCCCGAGGCAGCCGCCGTAGACCAGGTGGCCGGCCAGGGCGGACATGGACCCGCCGGCCGCGGCCGCTGACCACTCGGGGTGGCCGCCGAGCAGGGCCGGCAGCAGGGTGAGGGGGCCGAGGACCCACCACAGGAACCCGTAGGACAGTCCCCAGCCGAGGGCGCAGGTGACGTCCTGGCCGAGGCGGCGGAACAGCAGCCCGTAGGACACGCCGATGGCGACCCCGATGGCCAGGTTGACGGCGATCCCGGCCAGCGGGCCGTTGGAGCCGGTGAGGCGCTCGGCGACCTCGGGCACGGCCCCGCGGAGCATGAGCTGGCTGATGACGGCGCCGCCGAGCAGCCCGGCCACGGCCCCGCGCAGGGCCGCGGCCAGCACGCCGCTGCCGGCGGTGGTGCCGTGGTAGGCGCGCAGGTGCTCAGACGACAGCAGCGGGGCCAGGCGGTCGAGCAGGGTGCGGGCCAGGGCGACCAGCGCGCCCAGCAGCAGCCAGCCGGGCAGGCCGGGGAAGCTCTCGCGGGCCTCGACCAGCGACCAGCGCAGCCCCTCGTCGGCCAGCAGGGGCAGCAGGGTCAGCTCCCCCACCACCCAGGCCACGAACCCGTACCCCTGGCCGCGGACCAGCGCGGCCCCGACCCCCTGGTCGGACCGGGGCGACATGACCGCCTGGACGAGCCCCAGGACCGCGCCGGCGGCCACGGCCGGGGCCCGGTGGTGCAGGACCGCGCCGAGGGCCAGGGCGGCCAGCACCCCGGCGGCCAGCCCGCGGGCAATGGTCCCGGCCCCGACCGGCTGCCTGGCCCGCCCGGTCTCGCCGGGACCGTGCAGGAGCACGAACACCAGGGCGGTCCCGACCCCGAACAGCAGGTGCCCGACCAGGCTGGGGAACTCGCGCTGGGCGGCGGCCACGTCCCAGGCGGGGGCGTGGCCGAGGGCCAGCGGCTGCAGGGTCAGCGGCCCGATGCACCACCACAGGGCCCCGTAGGCCGCGCCGAGGAACATCGTCTCGCTGGGGCCGCAGCGCTGGCGCCGGACCATCAGCCCGAACCCGGCCCCGACCACCGCCGAGATGGCCAGGTGGACCGCGAACCCGGCCCGGGACGACCCCAGCCCGACCAGCGTGGCCACCGTCGGCAGCACGCCCAGCTGGGCCATGGCGGCGCCGAAGGCGAGCCCGCCGACGATCCCGGCCGGTACGCCGGCTGCGACCGCGCGTGCGGCCGAGGGGTGACCGCCCCCCCTGGCGGTCGAGACGGTGGCCACGCTCACTCGACGGCCTGGGGGTGGGGGGCCGGGTGCCGCTCGGAGGTGGTGAGGGCGACGTCCCTCGGGAACAGCAGCTCGATCGTCCAGTCGAGCAGGACCCGGAGCCGCTTCTGGGGCCCGGGCAGCTTCCACAGGTAGATGCCGCGCCACAGCAGCCACGCCGGCAGGCCGGAGAAGCGCATCCCGCGCAGCTCGGCGGCGGCGCTCTGGCGGCCGAGGGGGACCAGGAACCCGATCCCGTTGAAGCGGAACGGCTCGGGGGCGGCGCCGGTCAGGGCGGCGACCACGTTGTCGGCCACGGCCTTGCCCTGGCGGACCGCGTGCTGGGCGGTCGGCGGGCAGGTCGCCCCACGCCGGGCCAGGTCGGGCACGTGGGCGCAGTCCCCCACCGCCCAGATGTCGTCGCGGCCCCGCACCCGCAGGACCCGGTCGACCGGGACCGCCCCCTGCCCCGGGTCGGACCGTGCGGAGCCTTCGGGCCCAACGACCGGGACCGGGCTGGGGCGGGTCCCGGCGGCCCAGACCAGGGTGCGCGCCGCCACCCGCTCGCCGTCGCTCAGCTCGACCCCGTCGGCGTCGGCCCCGGCCACGGTGGCCCCGAGCCGCAGCTCGATCCCGCGGCCGACCAGCTTGCCGCTGGCATAGCCGGCCAGCCGGTCGCCCAGCTCGGGCAGGATCCGGTCGCGCGAGTGGACCAGCACGAACCGCGGCTCGCTGGCCCGGACGTGGGGGAAGTAGCGCAGCACGCTGTGGACCAGGTCGAAGAGGCTGGCCACGGCCTCGGTGCCGGCGAAGCCGCCGCCGGCCACGACGAAGGTGAGGAAGCGGCGCCGCTCGGCCGGGTCGGGCTCGTGGTCGGCCTGCTCGAGCCGCCCCAGGACGTGGTCGCGCAGCCGCCGGGCGTCCTCGAGGGTGGCCAGGGTGAGGGCGTTGGCGGCCACCCCGGGCAGGTTCCGGAAGTTGGGCATGGCCCCCAGCGCGAGCACCAGGTGGTCGTAGGGCAGCGTCTCCAGGGCGTCGCCCCGGCGCAGGTGGACGACCCGCCGGTCGGGGTCGACCCCGAGCACCTCGGCCCGGCGGAACCGGGTCCGGGGGCAGGCCGCCCGCAGCGGCACCCCGACGTTGCCTGGCTCGACCGACCCGGCCGCGACCTCGGCCAGCATCGGCGTGAAGAGCAGGTAGTTGCGCTGGCTGACCAGGGTCACGTCCAGCCAGGGGGTCCAGGGGAGGAGCTGCTCGAAGCGCTTGGCGGCACTGACGCCGCCGAACCCGCCACCGAGGATGACGACCCGCCGCCGGCCGGGGCCGGCCGGGGCCGCCACCGGCAGCCGCCTGGACCGGCCGGCCCGCAGCGCGGCCTGCACGCCCGGGCCGACCACACCGCCGGCGCACAGCGCGCCGAGCAGTGTCGGGAACAGCGCCGCCATCGACGCGCCGAGCGCCGGCAGCAGCGTGAGGACGACGATCGCCCAGACCAGCACACCGATGAGCATCCCGTCGATGACGCCGCTGGCCAGTGCGGACGGCGGCGGGAGGGGCAGGTCTCCCGTAGCCTGCCCCTCCCTGCCTGCCTGGCGGCCGGTGCGAGTGGCCCGCGTCCCCAGGTTCGCGTCGATGCTGCCGACGCCGCCTTCGGGCCTCCGGACTGTCCGCTCCCTCCTCGACGGACGGCCGTCCACCGGATCGCCAAGTTGCTGCATGTCGTGGGTTGTCAGTTGTCAGTCGGTCAGTGGCGGGGACGGTGGTAGGCCACCCGCCGCCGCTGGCCAACCGCCAGCAGCGTCGACCCGGCCGCGATCACGCACAGGCCGAGCAGCATCATGCCCTTGGACATGGGACCGCCGGTGAAGGCCAGCTGGTCGCTGTTGGCTCCGGCCACCAGCTGCCCGCGGGCCGCGCCCTTGGGGAACTCGGGCGAGTGGATGTTGACGTAGTACTTGCTCGGGTTGGCCATGATCCCCTTGACCACGGCGGCCTTGGCGGTGACGCAGCCGCTCTTGGTGTTCTCCGCGAGCGGGGTCTCGCTGGTGAAGAAGGGCACGACCACGTCGCCGTTCTTGCCGGCTGGAGCCCAGTGGATGTGGGACATGATCGCCTCGAAGCCGGTCCACTTCAGGTCGAAGCAGATCTCGGTGCCGCGCACCTTGACCGCCGCGGTGCCGCTGCCGTTGGGGTCGCCCCCGCCGACCTCGTTGCTGCCGGTGAGCTTGGCGCTGAACTTGGTCCAGGCGCCGCCACCCGCCTGGCCGGCGGAGCTGGTGGCCGAGTCGGTGCTGCCTTCGGTACCGCCGTAGACGTCATCACCGTACTTGACCTGGCTGGTGCTGTAGTCGTCCTGGGCGAGGGCTGCCGGCGCGGCCATCGCGGCGGCCACGACGGCGACCACCGCCGCCATCGTCACTCTTCTGAGCATGAAGGGTGCTCCTCCTGAGTTGTCGTATCGGTGACGTGCGGACGGCTAGCCGTTGGCCCGGCGTAGCTGGCGGAAGTCCATGGCCAGCACGCGGACGCAGTCGACCGGTCCACCGCGCTGGGCGAACGCCCGGGTGGCGGGGTAGTGGTTGCCGGCGGCGGCGTCGACGCAGAGGCGGTAGCGGCCCGGCTGGGTCAGCGGCGGCGCGATGCCGGTGAGGATGTCGGTGGTGCCTTCCTGGGACATGACCACGAAGGAGTTGCAGGTCTCGGCGGGCACGCTGCCGTCACGGGCGACCCGCTGGAAGCAGGCGTGGTTGTGGCCCTGGACGTTGCCGTTCGCGTCCAGCCGCTGGGTCCCGAGGCCGTACTCGGACTTGGGGTCGGAGAAGAAGCCCGGGGTGAAGTTGGAGAAGCGGGCCCGGACGGTGAGCTCCCGGTTGAGCGGGATGATGCGGCCGCTGCCCGGACGCTGGATCAGCACCTGCGGGGTCTTGCCTGGGACCTCGCCGTAGGGGACCGAGTTGAAGACCGTGCCGGTCTGGATCCCGCTGTTGAGGGGCAGGTTGTTGATGTTGCCGTTGGGGTCGGCGGCCGGGTCCTCACCGGCGGTGGTGTCGGTGGTGGCGGTGTCGTCGGCCGCCGTGGTGTCGGTGGTGTCGCCGGCGGTGGTATCGGTGGTGGTGTCAGCGGTGGTGTCGCCCGTGGTGGTGTCGCTGGGCTGGTCACCGGCCACGGTGGTCGCGGTGTCGGCGGCGTTCGGGGCTTCCTGCGCGCCGGCGGCGGCGCCCGCGCCGGCAAGGGCCGCGGCGACCAGCACCGCGAGCACGCCGGAGACCCACGGAGCCCGCCAGCCGGAACGACGGGGGGGACGGAACGAGGACACGATGGCTCCCTCCTTGTCAGGAGTCGTCGAGGGTTGGGGATGCCGGGGGGGTTGCCGGCTGCGGCTACTTGACCGTCAGCCAGCCCTGCATCTCCTGCTGGTGGTATTTGCAGTAGAACCGGTAGCGACCCGGTTGGGGTGCCGTGAAGCGGATCAGGGTGCTCGTGTCGGGGGGCAGGTTCTTGGAGATCTCCAGGTCGCCGAAGGTGAAGTTGTGCTGGGTGGGGTCGACGTTGGAGACGTCCAGGACGATCTTGGTCCCGGCGGCGGCCGTGTAGACGGCCGGTGTCCAGGACGAGTCGGCGCTCTTCAGCTTCTGCTTGGCGCCGCTGTGCAGCTCCACCGGAACGGGCTTGGCGGCCTTGCGGGCGGTCTGGTTGGAGGGACCGTATCCTCCGCCGTCCTTGGTGGTCGGGATGGTGCAGCCGGTGATGGCCAGCGCCACCGCGACCAGGCTCAAGACGGTCAGGAGCAGACGGCGTCGCGGCATCGCGGTCCTTCCCTGGTCAGAGAATTTCCATTGCCACCTGGGAACTCTCGGCTGTGTCATCGGATTCCCTAAATCTCTCAAGAATTCTGGGCGGGCGAGGGCACAAGCGTTCGGGAACGGCCGAACTCCGACAGCAGCAGCCGGCGGAGCCGCTCCCGGGCCCGGAAAAGTCGCGAAAGAACGGTGCCCTTGGGCGTGCCCATCACCGCCGCCGCCTCCTCGCAGGAAAGGCCCTGGAGCTCGACGAGCGTGACCGCGACACGGTACGGCTCGGGCAGCTTGGAAATGGCCCGCCGCAATGCCTCCCGGTCGAGCTGGCGCAGCGCCTCCTCCTCCGGGTTGGGAACGTCCGCCCGGAACTGCGCCAGGACGTCGACGTCGTCGTCGGCCGCGCTCCGGTAGGTGATGCGCTTGCGCCCCCGGTAGTCGCGGCAGAACAGGTTGTGGGAGATCTGCAGCATCCAGGCCCGGCAGTTGGTCCCGGCCTGGAAGGAGTCGAAGGCGCGGAACGCTCTGAGATACGTCTCCTGGGTGAGGTCCTGGGCCATCACCGGGTCGCCGGTCATGCGCAGGTTCGCCCGGTAGATCGAGTCGTGCAGGGGCAGCGCCGTGGCCTCGAACCGCTCGTGCATCGAGGCCACGGTCTCCGTGGTTGCTGACATCGAGGTCACCTCCCGACCATTCGCGCGGGCATTTGCGTCGGCGTCGCGGGTCTCCTGCTGGCCGCCCGGCCGCGGTTCCAGGCGGTCAGCGGCACCGCCGGGGGCCACATCAGCAGGGCCAGGGTGAGCCCGGACAGGCAGGCCCAGACCACCGATCCGAGCCAGATCTCAGGCTCCCAGCGCACACCGTAGCCGGCTCCCAGGAGCGCGAAATGCGAGGTCCAATAGACGGCGGGCGCGATCACGGCCACCGCCCGGGCCGCCCACCGCCGTTGGGGCGAGGGCCGCAGCAGCGTCACGGCCACGTCCGCCGCGGCCCCGCCCAGCACCGCCGCCCCGGCCAGCCCGATCAGGCCGAGCCCGGTCTGGGTGGCCAGCAGCAGGGCGACCGACCCGGCCATCACGGTGAAGGTCCCGAGCGGCGTCTGCCAGCGCAGCAGGAGCAGCAGCACCGGCGCCACGAACAGCAGATTGTGCGCCAGCAGGCCGAGCAGCTCGTACACCTGGGCCGTCTCGGCCGACGGGGAGCCGCCGGGCAGCAGGGCCGCCGCCACCGGCGACACATGCTGGAAGAAGAAGGCCGTCATGGCCACCACCAGCGTGGTCGACAGCACCACCGGCCAGAACACCCGCAGTCCCGGGACCCGCGCCGGGCTCGGCCCCGACCAGGCCGCCCGCAGCGCCGAGCTGACCAGCAGGCACGCCCCGGTGAACAGCACCAGGTGGAACGGCGAGATCAGCCGGCCCAGCCCCTGGCCCCCACCAACCAGCGTGTGCCAGACGGTGTCGCCGGCCACAGCCACCATGGCCAGCCCCACCCCGACCAGCGCCAGCCGGTACCCCGCCGGCACCGCCCGCAGCGACCACGCGCCCCGCCGCTGGTTCCGGGTCAGGATCCAGGCCGCCGTCACCGAGAACCCCAGGAACAGCACCCCGTGCCACGGCGTCAGCCCACCATCGACCCCGTTCCCATGGCTCCAGCCGTCCAGGTACAACCCCAGCACCAGCAGCAACGAGCACCACCCGGTCACCAGGTCCTCCCACCAGCTCGCCCGCCGCCCCTCGGCGGCGAGATGCCTCGGCGAGGTGGGTCGGCCCCCGGATCGGGCGCCGTCGTCGTTCCGGAACCGCTGCGCCGCGGCGGGGTCGGCGAAGGGGTCGTAGGTCCCGAACCGGTGGGTGGTGGCGGTGGTGACGGCGGCGGGCTGGCCGGCGGTGGTCCGCTGGGTGCTGACCTGCTCGTTCCACCGCTCCCGGGCCCGGGCGGCGACCCGCTCGGTTCCCTCGGCCCACCACACCTGGGCCTGCTCAGCAGCCCGGGCGACCCGCCCGGCCCACATCGCGATCCCCCCCCGCGCCGCATGCCGCGACCGCGTCGCCCGGCCTTGGCGAGCCCGGGCCGGAACGGCCTTCGTGGACTGCATTGACCTGCCGGCCTGGGTCCCGCGAACGGGCCCGACCAAGGTGATCCCCGCCCGGGCGGCCCGGTCCGACCTGGAGGCCTGGTGTTGACGTCGTTCGTGCCGGCCGACGGCCTGCCCTTCCTGTGCCGCCACGGCAGCGCGTCCTGCTCGATCGCGCATCAGCTCATCACCGTCTCTCTCGTAGCGGCCGTCAGGGGCTCCAGCCCCGGTGCATGAAGTCATTGGGGGCTGTGACGTTGATGACCGCCCCGAGCCCGGCGGCGACGAGCGCCCCGGCGAAGGCGAGCAGCAGCATGATCGTCATGACCTTGCGAACCAGCCGGTCGGCGACCAGCCGGCGCCGGTAGCGCAGCGCGGTGAACGCCACCGCTGTCGCCAGGAAGGGAGTGGTCCAACCAATGTGGACCTTCCACTCCATGGCGAAGGTCTCCCAGAACGCGAGCTGCGGGCTGTGGAGCAGGTACTCGCGCGGGTACATGGCGATGTCGCCGCCGGGCGGCACCTTCGCCCGGTAGCCGGCGTACCCGAACCAGGTCCCGACCGCCGAGGCCAGCCAGGCCACGATCGCCAGCCCGGCCGTCGAGGCCTTGCGGATCCGGTCCTTCATCCGCGAGTCCCCGCTGGTCAGCAGGGTCCCAAGCCCGCCACCGAAGGCGTGGACGATGAGGATCCCGAGGGTCGAGTGGATGAGGAAGAAGAGCTGGCGGGTCGTCAGCAGCCGGGCCGAGAGGATCCACGCGGAGAGGCCGGCCGCAACCAGCGCCCCGACCACGAACAGCAGGATGCCGGAGGTGTTCAGCAGCGTGCTGGTCCGCCGCAGCCCCGCCCTCCCCGACGAGGACCGCCGCCGGCCACGGGCCCGGGGGGCCAGCGGCTCGGAGTCGAACTCGTCCTCCTCCTCGTCGTCGAGGTCGTCGAGCTCCTCGGCGTCGTCCCAGCCCTCCTCGGGGTCCGACTCCGACTCCCAGGTCGCGGGCGCATCCACCCACCCATACCGGCTGTCGTCGTCCTCGTAGGCGGTCGCGACACCGGCCTCCCAGCGACCGGAGTCGTCGGCGGCCCAGCCGCCGGTGTCGCTGTCGTTCGCCCAGTCGTTGGTGTCGTCGCGGTGCAGGTAGGCGCTCCGGAGCTGCTCGAACAGCGGCTCCTGGTCCGTCGCCGGGGCCGGGGCCGGGGCCTCCTGGCCGTCGCGGTCCCAGTTCTCGGGGAATTCGAACACGTTGTCCAGGTCGTCGTCGTGGACCTGCGTCACGAGGGCCCCCCCTCAGTAGCAGTCGTCGCGGGCACGCAAGCAGCGCGGAAGCCTTCGAGAAGGCACAGGGAGAGCCAGGCCGCCATTGCAGCCACCTCATTTATTTCAACAGCACGGCCAACCGGCCGCGCGGGCCGACGGGGGGATCACAACTCACCGGGAATTGGCTAGCAGTTCCTGGCAAATTGTGCGTCAGTATTGCAACTCAGAATTACTGAAGTTCGCGGTAAGCGCTGGGGGAGCGCCTCGAGCAGTCCCTGTCGTGGGGGCGACAGGAAAGGGGAAGCCCGGACCGATCCGCGAACGGCGAATTCAGAGCCATGCTTCTGGGTGTCGCTGAGCCGGGGGGGAGGCTCTTTGGTGCAGTGCCATGGGGGTAGCGCGTCGGACTGTACGGCACCACCCGGTTGGAGTCAAATCGTATACACGTCGATATCATCCTGTGATCTACGTAGATGTCCGGCTCCAGAACGTGGGAATCCGCCGGACATCCGGGGAGTTCCCTCACAAACTACAGCCTGCAACCGTTCTCCGCCGGCCCCGCCACCCAGGCGAGCCGGCCCGACCCGGACCCGGGAAGGAGGTGATCCCTGGCACTTGCCATGGGAGCGCCCCGGTCCCCGTGACCGAGGCGTTAGCGCGTAGCGAGCGAGCGGCCGGGCGGAGGACCCTCCCTCGCCCGGCCGCTCGATTTCATCCCCGGAGCTCGCCGTCGCCCGGAACCGCCCAGCCGCCGTGCGGTCCCCATCCACCAGCTCAGGGCGGGACCAGGCGAGCCGTGGCCGCCGCCCGGCCCTCCATCTCCGGAGGGACCAGGCGCAGCAGTCGAAGCAGCCCGACTCGGGCAGGCGCGGCGACCTGGACCGCCACCTCGGGGCCGCCCTCGCCGGGAACCACCTCAACCGACCGCAGATGCACCCCGGCCACACCCGAGTCACCGGCCGACCCGGCCAGGTACGCCGTCACCGTGGCCCGCGCCCGCTCCTGCGCGACCCGGACACTCCGCCCCCCGCTCATGTACCAGGCTCTGGTGTCGACGTCGTTGGCCGCCGCCACCGCCGCCCCATCAGCCAGGTTCCCGAGCGCCCGGTGCCCCAGGAACCAGTTCGACGTGTCCCATCCCAGGGCCAGGACCATCAGCACCAGCACCACCAACCCGACCAGCAGCACCAGCGCCTGCCCACCCTCCCCCCTGACCTCCCCACCCACCCCAGCGCCACCCTCGCCGGGTCCCCCTCCCCCGCCCGGCTTCGCAGCCACACTGCGCTCCTCTCCCCCGCCCGGCTTCGCAGCTACAGCGCGCTCCCCTCCCCCACCCGGCTTCGCAACCAGGGGCCCGCCCTGCGAAGCGGCGGAGCGTGAACGCCCACTCCGCCACCGCGGCCTCATCCGCCCAACCCCCGAAACCGGTCAACACGGGTGTGGTGGGTGGCCCCGACCGTCATACCGGGACCGGCAACGGCTCCAAGGAACGGCACACGCGCCACCGGGACCCGGTAGGTCACCTCGACCTCCACCTCCGTCCCGGGCCCGAACCCCCCGGCGCACCCCGACCCCGCCGCAACCGGGCACCCGACCCGCAACCGCATCCCCGTTCCCGGGTCGCCCGCACGTATCCCATAGGTGGCCAGCACCTCCCGATACGCGACCCCGGCCCGGCGCTCCGCGTCCACCCGGTCGGCCCCGGTCACATACACCCGCCCGGCCTCCCGAGCCGCACTCGAGGTCGCCAGCAACGCCCGCTGCACGTCGGCCATCACCACCATCACGTACACCAACGGCACCAGCAGCGTCAGCATCACCACCAGCAGCTCCACCACCGCCGCCCCCCGTTCCCCCGCCCCCCGACGACGCCGGCAGCCGCCCCATCCCCCCGCCCCCTGACGACGCCGGCAGCCGCCCCGCTCCCGCCAGCCTGGGTCGGCCACCCCAGCCCCCACCGGACCAGCCACCTCAAGGCACGCCCCCCGAGACGACCCGCACCCCACACCCGTCCCCCGGCCGGCCTGCTCAGGTGGTGCCCGAACCACCCACAGCGACGCTGTGGTGCCGCTGTGTGGGGCCGGCCCACCACTGTCGGTCACAGCGTCTCCTCTTCGTGCATTCGCGCCGTCATGCGAACAGGGAGACCCGGAACCCCGGGAACGAACGACGGGAGGGTGCCCTCGGCCCGGAGGACGACCATCCCGGCGGTCTCGGTGCCATCGATCAGGACCGCGTCCGCGACCCGCCCGCCGGCCGAGCGCGACAGCAGCTCGGCGGCCACGCGCTGCCCGTCGGCCACTGAGCGGCCTTCGGTGGCCGCCACCCTGGTACCTTCCGACAGCGACCCCAGCAGCGCGTTCCGCTCCCACAGGAACAACCCCAGCTGGGCCAGCGACATGGCCAGGATCACCGCCAGCGCCGACACGAGGACGAACTCCACCACCGCCGACCCGCCCTCGGCGGCCCGGTCGGCACCGGGCGGCTCACTCAAACCGGATCTCGTTGAGGAAGCCGGTGATGATGTCCCGCAGGGCCTCGCTGGCGACGCCCCAGACGAGCATCACCAACGCGACCGTCATCGCCGTGATCAGCACCCAACCGGGTACATCGCCCCGCTCTCCCTCGCCACGGGCGAGGCTCCGGAGGATCAGCCAGATGAGCCGCGGCATGGTGCGAGCTCCCTTCGGTCAGCGGGCGAGCTGGGACAGCGAGACGAGCCCTGGATAGAGGGCGAACAGGATCACCACCGGCAGCTCCAGGAACACGACTGGAACGAGCATCAGCACCTCGCGGCGGCCTCCGGCCTCGATCAGGTCGCGCTTGTGCTGCTCACGGACGTCGGCCGCCTGGGCTCGCAGCACGTCGCCGAGGGGTGTGCCGCGCTCCACGGCAACCACCACACCGTCGACGAAGCGGGTGACCGCCGGGACCGGCACCCGAACCGCCAGCCGCTCCATCGCCGTGGTGAACGGCTCGCCCGAGCGCAGGTCGGCCAGCACCATGGCCAGCTCGCGGCTCAGCTCACCGTGGGAACGTGCGACGGTCCGTTCCAGAGCCGCCCTCGGGCCCTCGCCCGCGGTCACCGCCAGGCATAGCAGGTCGGCCAGGGTGGGCAGCTCGCGCAGGATGCGCGCCTGGCGCCGGGTGACCTGCCGGCCCAGCCAGCCGTCACGGCCGAGGACCCCACCGACCACGCCGAGCACGGCGCCGCCGACCACGGCAACCGCCGAGACCGAATGTCCGGCGAGTGCGGGAAGGACAAACGTGAGCAGCACGGCGGCGACGAACCCGCTCAGCCCCCACAGCACCTGCTCGGCCCGGAACCGGGCCACGTCGCCGTTCGCCCCGGCCTCGCGCAGGCGCCTGGCCACGGCGGCCGCGCCACCCAGCCACCGCTCGACCAGGCGGGCCCCGTCCCGGAGTAACGGCCCGAGCAGTCGTTCGAGGGCCGGGAGCGGGGTGAGCGGCGCTCCGGCGCCGTCGAGCAGCCGGGTCGTGGCTGGCGCCAGCCCGCGTAGATAGGGATCAAGCCGGGCGGCGAGCCGCGGCCGCCGCAGCCTCGGGGCACCAGAGACCACCAGCACCAGACCGGCCACCAGCCCGGCGCTCACCAACACCGCCACCACGCTCACCGGAGGACCCGTTCCCCGGTCGGCGACAGGCCGATGGCCACGCTCACCGGAGGACCCGTTCCTCGGTCGGTAGGCGGCCGATGGCCAGCATCATGCGGTAGCCGGTGACGGCCATGGCCGCGCCGACTGCCAGCACGACGGCGCCGCCCGTGCCGCGGTAGGCGGCGACCGCCTCCGGCTTGGTCGCGAGCAGCAGCAGCACCGCCCACGGGGTCGCGAACGCCATCCGAGCCGCGACCACGACCCAGGTCTGGCGCGCCTCCAGCTCCTTGCGGACCCGCTGCTCGTCACGGAGGAACCCCGACAGGGTCCGGAGGGTTCGGCCCAGCTCGCTGCCGCCGACCTCCCTGGCCAGCCGCAAGGCTTCGACGACCCGGTCAGCCGTCGGATCGGCCAGCTCGTCTTTCAGCCGGTCGAGGGCGGTGCCGAAGCGGCCGTTGGCGTGGTAGTCGTCGGCAAAGCGCGCGAACGGCGCTCGCAACGTCTCCGGCCCGCGCTCGGCCAGGCCCGCGACCGCCTCGGGCAGCGACATGCCCGCCCGGACGCCCGACGCCAGGTTATCGACGGCGTCCGGCCACACCTCCCGCAACTCCCGGAGACGGCGCCGCCGCCGGGCTCGCAGCGCCCCCAACGGCAGCCATCCGGCCAGCCCGGCAAACGCCACTCCGAGCCAGAGCGAACTGGTCAACGCCAGCACCGCCACGCCGAC
>JASLIH010000042.1 GCA_030152105.1 Actinomycetes bacterium | reverse complement strand
CGGGGGGTGGTGCAGGCGCTGCAGCCCCAGATCTGGCCGCCGGCCTCCACGAACGAGGTCACCAGCTCGGCCAGGTCGGGGAAGCCGTCGGCGGCGACGGTCTCGGCGTAGCCGCGCTTGCAGAGCCAGGCGCCCTCGATGGTCAGCAGCACCACCGCCTCCTGGCCGGAGGCCGCGGCGACGTTGGCGGCGATGAACGGCACGATCGCCCGCTCGGGATCGTCCACGCCGTGGGTGCAGTGGAACATCATCCTGGTCAACTGGCCCGACCTCCCGGGTAGTCGTCGCTCCGAGAGGGCAGACTAGCCTCCGGCGGGCGACGACGAGGAGGTGCCGTGGCAGGGACGCGCATGGTGGTGGTCGGGGGCGACGCGGCCGGGATGAGCGCCGCCTCCCAGGCGCGCAGGCGCCGCGAGCCGCAGGAGCTGGAGATCGTCGCCTTCGAGCGGGGACGGCACACCTCGTACTCGGCCTGCGGGCTCCCCTACTACGCCGGCGACGTCGTCAAGGACTGGCGCGACCTGGTCGCCCGGACCCCCGAGGAGTTCGCGGAACAGGGCATCGAGGTCCGGACCCGCCACGAGGTCGACGCCATCGACCTGGAGGCGCGGCGGGTCCGCGTCCGCGACCTCGACGCCGGCCGCGTGGTCGAGGAGCCGTGGGACCTGCTGGTGGTGGCCACCGGCTCTGAGGCGCTGCGCCCTCCCATCGACGGCATCGACCTGCCGGGGGTGTACGGCCTGTCGGTGCTCCAGGACGGCATCGAGCTGCGCAAGGCGATCGACGCCGGCCCGGAGCGGGCGGTGATCGTCGGCGGCGGCTACATCGGCCTGGAGGCGGCCGAGGCCCTGGTCAACCGGGGCGTCCCCACCGCCCTGGTCGAGGCCGCCCCCCAGGTGATGGCCCGGATCGACCCCGACATGGGCGAGCTGGTCTCCAAGGCGGTCCGGGACCTCGGGGTCGAGCTCTACCTGGAGGAGGAGGTGGCGGCGATCGAGGGCGACGGGCGGGTCCGGGCGGTACGGACCGTCGAGCGGACCCTTGAGGCCGACCTGGTCGTCCTCGGCCTCGGCACCCGGCCGGCGGTCGGTCTGGCCGAGTCGTCGGGCATCCAGCTCGGCCAGAGCGGCGCCATCGCCGTCAACCCGCGGATGCAGACGCCCCACGGCGGGGTCTGGGCGGCCGGTGACTGCGCCGAGGCCCAGCACCTCGTCTCCGGCAAGCCGGTCAGCTTCCACCTGGGGACGATCGCCAACAAGCAGGGCCGGGTCTGCGGCATCAACATCGGCGGCGGCTACGCAACCTTCCCGGGCGTGCTCGGCACTGCCGTCTCCAAGGTGTGCGAGGTCGAGGTCGCCCGCACCGGGCTGTCCGAGGCCGAGCTGGGAACCCTGGGGCTGGAGTGGGAGCAGACGGCGGTCGACTCCACCACCAGGGCCGGCTACTTCCCGGGAACGGCCCCGATCCGGACCAAGGTGCTGGCCGAGCGCCGCTCGGGCCGGCTGCTGGGGGCCCAGATCGTCGGCAAGGAGGGGGCGGCCAAGCGCATCGACGTGTTCGCCACCGCCATCTGGAACGGCATGGCTGTCGACGAGATGGTCAACATGGACCTTTCCTACGCGCCGCCGTTCTCGCCGGTCTGGGACCCGGTCCTGATCGCCGTGCGCAAGCTCTCCGAGCAGGTCGAGCAGTCCCTGGCCGACTGCCGCTAGGCGTCCTGGTGGTCAGGAGGCCTCGAGGCCGAACAGCTCCATCCGGTGCTCGGGCGCAGAGGCCCAGGTTGGTCGCCTCGGGCCGTCCGCAGGCCCTGACCGTCCCGTCGGGCATGTGCACGTCCGCCCAGCACGCATCCTCCGCCTGCGGGGCCCGGAACAGCGCCCGGGCCGCGGCCAGCGAGAGCGGTGCCAGCTCGGTGTCGACGTCGATGTCCATACGTTTGTGTGCATCGGCACGCCCCCGCCCTCGGTGAAGTCCCGGTGCTTGGTCCGCCAACCGATTAGGATGAGACGGTCACCTTTCCCGCTCCAGCTCTGCCGGAGCAGCGATGCCATTCGACCTGCAACCGATCGACATCCTCCTGCTCGTGATCCTGGCCCTGGCCGCGCTCAGTGGCTGGCGCCGGGGGTTCGCGATGGTGCTCCTTGGCTACCTCGGGCTCCTGCTCGGGCTGGCCCTTGGGGCGTGGGCGGCCACCCAGGCCGGCCTGCTGGTGTCGGCCGACAGCTCGACCCGGCGGCTGCTGACCGCGGTGGTGGTGTTCTTCCTGGTCGCGGCCGCCTGCCATGCCGTCGGCAACCTGCTCGGCATCCGGGCCCGTTCGCTGCTCGGCGGGCGCTGGACGAGCCGGGCCGACGCCATCGGGGGGGCGGTGGTGGCGACCGTGGTCGCCGCCGTGGCCATGTGGTTCGTCGCCCTGACCCTGAGCAACGTGCCCCTGTCGCCCTTCTCCCGGGCGGTCAACTCCTCGAGCGTGCTCCGGACGATCGACAACTACGCCCCCCGCCCGCCGGCCGCCCTGGCCCAGCTGCGGGGGCTGCTTGACCGCTCGGGGTTCCCGGAGGCGTTCTCCACCCTGCGCCGGCCGGTGGTGTCGGGTCCCCCACCCGAGGCGGCCAAGAACCCGCAGGTGCTGCGGGCGGCCAACGCCACCCTCAAGATCGAGAGCCGGGGTTGCGGCGGGGTCCTGTTCGGCAGCGGCTTCCCGGTCGGCGACCACCTGGTCATCACCAACGCCCACGTGGTCGCCGGGTCGCGCCGCCACCAGGTTCTGACCAACAAGGGCGTGCGGGCCGGGGCCAGCGTCGTCTACTTCGACCCGGCCCACGACCTGGCCCTGCTGTCGGTCCCCGACCTCACGGTCAAACCGCTGCGGCTGGCCACGGCGCCGGCCAGGCGGGGCCAGCAGGCGGTGGTGATCGGCTATCCCAGCGGCGGCCCCGAGAAGTTCATCGGGGCGAGTATCGTGCTCCGGACCCAGCCGGACGCGCCCGACATCTACTCCCGGACGCAGACCCAGCGCGACATCTACGTCCTCCACGCCCGGGTCCGCAAGGGCGTCAGCGGCGGCCCGGTGGTGGACCTGCAGGGCCGGCCGCTGGGGGTGGTGTTCGCCGCCTCGACGGCCGACCGGACCGAGGGCTACGCCCTGACCAACGCCGAGGTCCGTCGGGCGCTCGACCGCAACGGCGGGAACGGCCGCCCGGTCGCGGTCGGGGGCTGCGCGGTCTAGCCGGGGTCCGCCAGGGCGGCCCGGCAGGCCTCCTCGAAGGTGGCCAGGTCGCGGGGCATCAGGCGGCGGGCGGCGCCGTTGCTGACCACCACCCGGTTGCGCAGGCCTTCGGCCAGGGGCCGGGCCACCGCCGCCGGGACGTCGGTGACCAGCCCGATCCAGCGCGACGAGAGCCCAGGGGTGAACAGCGGGACGGTGACGATCAGGCGCCGCCGGCCCTCCAGCCGGGCGAACCGGAGCATCATCTCGCGGTAGGTCAGCACCTCCGGCCCGCCGATCTCCAGCCGCTGGCCGCGAGTCGCGTCGGTCACGGCGGCGTCGGCCAGGTAGCCGACGGCGTCGGCGAGGGCGATGGGCTGGCTGGCCGTCTCCACCCAGCGGGGGCACAGCATCACCGGCAGCCGCCGGACCAGCTGGACCAGCATCTCGAAGCTGGCCCCGCCCCGGCCGAGCACGATCGCCGCCCGGAGCACGGTCAGCTCGGGCCCGGTGGAGGCCAGCGCGTCCTCGACCGCCCGGCGGCTGGCCAGGTGCTCGCTGAGCCCTTCGCGCTGGTCGCCCAGCCCCGACAGGTAGACGACCCGGTCGACCCCGGCCGCCCTGGCCGCGCGGCCGAAGGCTCGCGCGTGCTGGAGGTCGCGCCGGGCGAACTCGCCCTTCTCGGCCATCGAGTGGACCAGGTAGTAGGCGACCTCGACCCCGTCGAGGGCCGGGCCGAGGGTGGCCTCGTCGTCCAGGTCGAACCGGTGGGCCACGGCTCCCGCCGGGGCCCGGTGGCGGCCGGGGTCGCGAGAGGCCGCCCGGACCGCGTGGCCCCGGCGCACCAGCTCGGGGGCGAGGGCCGACCCGACGAACCCGCCGGCGCCGGTGACCAGGATCTCCATGCCGGCCATCTTCTCCCGGGTCTCCATACCGCGCATCCCGGGCCCTTCCCGTCGGGGGCCGGCCCGGCGCCCCCTGGACCTCCCTGGGCTACTGGACGATCGCCTGCTCTGCTGGCAGGCTTGCCGCCATGGAGCTCTCGGCCGGCCTCGGCGCCCTGCTGCACCGGATGGAGGGGCTGCTGGCACCGCTGGAGGCCGGCGGCGACCCGGCTCGCTTCTTCCTCGCCACCTACCTGCGCACCACCCGGGCGGTGGCCGACGAGCTGGCCAGGGGTGGGTTCCGCGACCCGGAGTGGGTCGAGCGCTGGGACGTCGCCTTCGCCGGCCTCTACCTGGACGCGGTCGAGTCCGCCCAGGCGGGCCGCCGCCCGCCCGAGCCGTGGGCGGTCGCCTTCAGCGCCGCCGACCGGGCCGACCTGCCCCCGCTGCGCCACGTCCTGCTCGGGATGAACGCCCACATCAACTTCGACCTGGCCCAGTCGCTGCTGGCCGTCATCTCCGAGCCCGAGTTCGACGATCCCGCGCTCCTGGCCGCCCGCCGCGCCGACCACGAGCACATCGACCAGGTCCTGGTGGCCAGGGTCGGCGCCGAGGACTCCGAGCTGGAGGCCGTGGGCGGCCCCCGCAGCCGCACCGACCGCCTCCTCCAGCCCCTCAACCGCCTGGCCACCAAGCGCTTCCTGCGCGAGTCCCGGGCCAAGGTCTGGGCCAACACCCGCCTGCTCGACACCGCCCGCCGCGCCGGCCCCGACGCCTACGCCGCCCGCCTGGCCGAGCTCGAGCAGCTCGCCGCCACCCGGGTCGCCGACCTCATGGCCCCCGGTCAGGTCGTCCTCAAGCTCGCCGTCAAGGGGTTCGGGGTCCGCCTCCCCGGCCCCTAGTCGGCGAAGCCGTTGCCGCGGGCGACGGTGCGCAGGTCGAGGGCCTTGTCGAGGACGTCGGGGGCGACCCCGTGGTCGAGGGCGACCTCGCGGAGGGAACGGCCGCTGGCCGCCGCCTCCTTGGAGATGGCGGCGGCCTCGTCGTAGCCGACGATCGGGTTGAGGGCGGTGACCAGGACCAGGGTGGACTCGGCGAGGCTGTTGGCCCGTTCGGTGTTGGCGGTGATGCCGTCGACGCAGCGGGTGGCGAACGCGCGGCAGGCCGCGGCCAGGTAGGTGATCGACTGGAGCAGGTTGCGGGCCATCAGGGGGATGAAGACGTTCAGCTCGAAGGCGCCCGACAGGCCGCCGACGGTGATGGCGGTGTCGTTGCCGATGACCTGGGCCGACACCTGGGTGAGGACCTCGGCCATGACCGGGTTGACCTTGCCCGGCATGATCGAGGAGCCCTTCAGGAGCTCGGGCAGGAACAGCTCGCCCAGCCCGGCCCGCGGGCCCGACCCCATCCAGCGGATGTCGTTGGCGATCTTGGTGCAGCTCACCGCCACCGTCTTGAGCGCCCCGGAGAGCTCGACCAGGGCGTCGCGGGCGCCCTGGGCCTCGAAGGGGTGCGCGGGCGGCGACAGCTCCAGGCCGGTGGCGGCGGCGACCCGCTCGCGCACCCTGGCCGCGAACTCGGGGTGGGCGTTGAGGCCGGTGCCGACCGCGGTCCCGCCGAGGGGCAGCTTGCGCACCCTGACCAGGGCGTCGGTGACCCGCTGGGCACCCTCGCGGACCTGGGCGGCATAGCCGGCGAACTCCTGGCCGAGGGTGACCGGGACGGCGTCCATCAGGTGGGTGCGCCCGGGCTTGACGACGTCGCGGAACTCGGCCGCCTTGGCCTCGAGGGACCCGGCCAGCGTGCCCAGCGCCGGCAGCAGGTTGTTGACGGCCGCGTCGAGAGCGGCCAGGTGGACGGCGGTCGGGAAGGTGTCGTTGGAGGACTGGCCCATGTTGACGTGGTCGTTGGGGTGGACGCCCTCCCCGGCCAGGCTGGACACGACCTCGTTGACGTTGGTGTTGGTGTTGGTGCCCGACCCGGTCTGGAACACGTCGATCGGGAACTGCTCGTCGTGGTCCCCGGCCGCGACCGCCTCGGCGGCGGCGGCGATCCGCTCGGCCCGGCCGGCGTCCAGCAGCCCCAGCTCGGCGTTGACACGGGCCGCCTCGGCCTTGACCCGGGCCAGCATCCGCACCACCTCGACCGGCACCCGCTCCCCGGAGATGGGGAAGTTCTCGATCGCCTTCTCGGTCTCGCCCTGCCACAGCTGCGCCATCGCGCTCTCGCTCCTCCCTGGTCGTCATGGTGGATGCTACCGACTGTGGACCCGGCACCGATGTGGACCTGCCCGCGCTGTGAGCGGTCGTTCGCCAGCCGCAACCAGCCGCACGCCTGCGGGCCCCTCGACCTGGACCGGCACCTGGCCGGCAAGGACCCCGAGGTGGTCGCCATCTTCGGGCGCCTGGTCGAGCTGGCCGAGCGCAACGGCCCGGTCACCGTCCTGGCCGAGAAGACCCGGATCGCCTTCCAGGTGCGGATGAGCTTCGCCGCCTTCACCCTGCGGCGGCGCTGGGTGGACGGGCACGTGGTCCTGGCCCGGCGGCTGGAGCACCCCCGGTTCCGGCGGGTCGAGACCTTCTCGCCCCGCAACCACCTGCACCAGTTCCGGCTGGAGCACGTGGAGGAGGCCGACGAGGAGGTGGCCGCCTGGCTGGCCGAGGCCTACCGGGTCGGCGAGCAGCGGCACCTTCGTCCCTAGCCGAGCGCTTCCGGGTTGAGGAGGTTCGGGGGGCGGCGGCCCTCGAGGGCGGCCAGCAGGTTGGCGGCGGCGGTCATGCCCATCGCGACCCGGGTCTCCAGGGTCGAGGTGCCCAGGTGGGGGACGATGGTGGCGTTGTCCAGTTCCAGGAGGCCGGGGTGGACCTCGGGCTCGTGCTCGAAGACGTCCAGCCCGGCCGCGCCCAGCTCGCCGGCGGCCAGGGCGGCGGCCAGGGCGGCCTCGTCGACGATCGGGCCCCTGGCCGTGTTGACCAGGACGGCCGTCGGCTTCATGCGGGCCAGCTCCGCGGCCCCGATCAGGTGGCGGGTCGCCGCCGACAGGCCGGTGTGGATGGTCACGAAGTCGGCCTCGGCCAGCAGCTCGTCGAGCTCCCGCCAGGCCACGCCGAGGGCGGCCTCCTCGTCGGCCGGCAGCCGGTGACGGGCGGTGTAGAGCACCGGCATCCCGAACCCGGCGGCCCGCCTGGTCACCGCCTGCCCGATCCGGCCGAGCCCGATCACCCCGAGGGTCTTGCCGTGGACCTCGAACCCGAGGAAGAACTCCGGTCCCCAGATCCAGGGCCGCCGGGCGCGCAGGAACCGGTCCCCGTCCGCGACCCGCCGGGCCGCGGCCAGCAGCAGCGCCCAGGTCAGGTCGGCGGTGGCCTCGGTGACCACGTCGGGGGTGTTGGTGGCGAGCACGCCCCTGGCCGTGCAGGCGTCCAGGTCGAGGTTGTCGAACCCGACGGCGTAGTTGGCCACCACCGCCAGCTCCGGGCCGGCCCGGTCCAGCAGCTCGCCGTCGACCCGGTCGGTCAGCATGGCCAGGAGCCCGGCCTTGCCCTCGACCCGCTCCAGCAGCTCGGCCCGGGGCATGACCCCCTCGCCCTCCCAGACCTCCAGCCGGCAGCGCTCGGCCAGGTGCTCGCGGACCGGCCCCGGCACCCCCCGGGTGACCAGCACGGCGGGCATCCCGGGATTCTAGCGAGCGGCTACAGCAGGGCGCGGAGCACGGCGACCCGGCCGAGGAGGCCGAGGGCGCGGCCGGTGTCGGGGTTGCCGGCGGTGCGGCGGGCGGCCTGCTCGAGGGCGACCCGGTCGGTGCCCTTCAGGGCCAGCAGCCGGGCGGCGGCCTCGTCGTCGGGGGTGCCGTCGGCGGCGAGCTGGACGGCCAGGCTGGACGCGGCCTTGGCCACCCGGGTCATGCGGCGGCGCTCGGTCCAGGCCCCGACGAAGGCCATGCCGGCGGCCACCGTCCCGACCTGGCCGCCGGCCAGCAGGGCCAGCTGGACATCGTGCTCCAGGTAGTTGATGCCGGCCGCCACCCCGGCAGCCAGGGTGATCCCCAGGCCGGCGCCGCGGGTGGCGATCCGGGTCGTCGAGGAGCGGATCGGCTCGTGCCGGCCGGTGCGGCGGGACTCCTTGGCCTGGACCTGCTGGGGGCGCTCCTCGGGTGCGAACGAGGACGCGGCAGCGGGCGCGAGAGCGCTCATGATGGTGGTCCTTTGCAAACGGGGAAGTGGGACCGTGGTGACGCGGGGCGCATCCTAGAACGCGCTCCGTGAGGAGTTCCGCATTTCCGGGACCTGTGACCAAATCGAGATGGTCGAGGGGTTCAGCCGCGCAGGAAGCTGAGGCGGACCCGCCGACGAGGGTTGTCGTCGTTGAGGTCGACGAGGCAGATGCGCTGCCAGGTGCCGAGCAGGAGGCGGCCAGCCTGGACCGGGACGGTCAGCGAGGGGCCGGCGAACACCGGGAGCAGGTGGTCGGCGCCGTGGCCGCGGCTGCCGTGGCGGTGGGACCAGCGGTCGTCGCGGGGCAGCAGGCGGGCCAGCACCTCCTCGAGGTCCTCCTCGGACCCCGACCCGGTCTCCATCACGGCCAGCCCGGCGGTGGCGTGGGGCACGAACACCTGCAGCAGGCCGTCCCCGCCGGCCTCGGCGGCGAACGCGGCCGCCCGGTCGGTCAGGTCGAGCACGTGCCTGCCGCCGGTGTCGATCCGCAGCTCGGTCGTGTCCATGGCGCTGGCCACCCTACCCGGTGGGCGCCTGGGGCGCCTCGGCCGCCTCGGCTGCGGCGACGGCCGGCTCGGTGACAAAGCGGAACCCGGCCAGCACGGCGAGCGTGCACACGGCCGCGACCGCGAAGGTGGCCCGCAGTCCCAGCGCCTCGGCCAGGAACCCGCCGAGGACAGCCCCGATCGGCATGGTCCCCCAGCCGACCAGCCGGTAGGCGGCGTTCATCCGCCCGAGCAGCCGGTCGGGGGTGATCCGCTGGCGCAGGGAGACGGTGACCACGTTCCAGAGCACGATGCCCACGCCACCCACCACGAACGAGGCCCCGACCAGCACCGGGCTGGTGGTGACGGCGGGCACGAGCAGGCTGGCCCCGTTGAGGACGACGCTGACCACCAGGGTGCGGACCCGGCCAAGGCGGCGCTCGGCCGGGACAGCCAGCCAGGTGCCGAGCAGCGACCCGACCCCGAGGGTGGCCAGCAGGATCCCGTAGCCGGCCTCGGACAGGCCCATCGGCCCGGGGGTGACGGCGAACAGGACGAGCACCGCGAACGCGGCGGCGAAGGCCATGTTCTCGACCCCGAGCATGATGGCCAGCGGGCGCAGCACGGGGTGGCGCCAGACGAAGCGCGCGCCCTCGGCGATCTCGTCCCGCAGTCGGGTCGACCCCGCGGGCGCGGCCCCGGCGGCCCGGAAGCTGCCGCTGATCAGGACCAGGCAGCCGGCCCCGACCAGGTAGGCGGCGGCGGGCGCGCCGAGGGCGACGGCCAGGCCAGCGGCCGCCAGCAGACCGCCGAGGGGCGGGCCAATG
>JASLIH010000007.1 GCA_030152105.1 Actinomycetes bacterium | reverse complement strand
CGACCTTGCCGTACTCGGCCAGCTTCTCGACCTTGGCGCTGCCCGCGCTCGCCGCCTCGACCCCGACCTGGCTGGTGCGCTGGCCGACCAGGTCGCCGTGGGGGCCGAACTGGAACCAGCCCTTGTAGCCGTTGTCCGGCTCGGTCATCCGGTCGGTGACGCCGGCCAGCGCCTTGGCCTGGTTCGGCGGGCCCGGGAACACCTGGCGTTCGCCGGGTTTGGAGAAGAACCATTTGTCGGAGCGGGTCCGTGGCTCCTCGGCCCCGGCCTGGGAGACCCCGTCCGTCTCCCACGGCACCTTGATGCCGAGCATGTCGGCCACCGTCGGGACCAGGTCGACGTGCTCCCAGTTGCGCTCGCTGACCTGGCCCTCGGCCTGGCCGGGCGCCTTGATGAACAGCGGCACCCACAGGACCTGGTCGACGTTGCCCTCGGTGGCCACACGGCGGCCGAACTCGTTCGGCTTGAAGCTCATGCCGTGGTCGGCGGTGACCACGAACAAGGTCTTGTCGTACATGCCCTGCTCATGGAGCCGCCGCATGACCTGGCCGAGCAGCCGGTCGGTCTCGCCGACCTGCATCAGGTGGCGCTGGCGCGACAGCTGGGGCGGCCAGGGCTCGGAGGTCCAGCCGTTGGCGTTGCGGCCGTCGCCCCGGTCGGTGTACTTGCGGCCGTCGGGCAGGTAGTGCCAGGGCTGGTGGGGGAGCAGGATGTGCAGGAAGTAGAAGGTCGGCTTGTCGGTGCCCTGGATCGACTGCACGAAGTCGTAGTACTGGCGGGGCTCGTTGCCCTGCTCGATCTCCTTGAGGATGGGCGAGTCGCCCGGCTTGACGGCCGGCTTGGCCTCGGCCTCGGGGTCGGCGGTGAGCCAGGCCCCGGTCGGGTTCTCGTCGACGTCGCGGGGCCAGACGATCCGCTTGAAGACCCGGGCCGAGTCGCGCAGGGTCGTCTTCAGGCCGGCTCCCGACGGGGCCGAGTCCCTGGTCGCCTTGCACACCTCGGCCGGGCAGAGCTGGGTCACGACCTGGAACTGCTTGACGTCATAGGACTTCCCGAGCAGGGTGAACAGGTTGTCGGGGTACTGGGCGGCCGTCGGGGAGGCCTCCACCTCGGCCTTGCTCGGGTAGCGGCCCGACAGCAAGGCCGGCACGGCCCACTGGGTCAGCCCGGACACCGCGGTGGCGTTGCGGTACCAGGTGGACTGGCCGGCCAGCTTGGCGAAGTTCGGGTACAGGCGGGCGTCGACCTGCCCCTTGGAGTCCAGCAGGGAGGTCAGCGGGAACTCGTCCAGCAGGAGCATCACCACCGGGTGCTCCGGGTTGATGCGCACGCCGGGGGAGTTGGCGTCGACGGTGCCGCCCGGCTGGGGCAGCACCAGCTTGGACACCGGCGACACGAGCAGGAACACCAGGGCGAAGACCAGCGGCGCCGGGGCCAGATAGCGCAGCCACAGCTTGAGGCCGTCCCAGTTGGCGTACAGCAGCCCACCGGCCAGCCCGCCGATCACGCCGATGGCGATCAGCCCGGCCCCGCGGACCGAGGTCAGGTTCTTGCCGACCTCGAGGGCGAGCACCGCCAGCAGGCCGCTGACCATCAGCAGGTGCACCAGCCGGCGGGCCCGCTCGCCGGCGAGGCCGGCGACCTGCTCGGCCAGCCACAGGCCGAGCGCCGGGAGCACGGTCACGGCCAGGACCAGGACCAGGATCTCGGTCCGGCCGGCCCGCCGGAACAGGAAGAAGTCCGGCGCCTTGCCGAGGACGTCGAGGGTCGGCTGGGCGACCACGAACCCGACCAGCGCGAACAGCTCGAAGAAGGCCCAGAGCCGCTCGCGGCGGGCAGCGGGCCGCCCTTCCTGCTCCATAGGGGCCGGCTAGGCCTTGTCGCTCTGGCGGCCGCGGAACGGGGCGGAGATCCGCCGCCAGCCGAGCTTGAAGAACACCGCCGCGCCGGCGGCGCCGGCGACAATCGCCTGCACGATCATGCTGCCGGAGGCGGCATCGAGGTAGGCCAGGTCCTTCACGTTCGATCTCCTTGCAAAGCGGGCGCATCCCAGGTTCGGGTGCAGCACGGTCGGGGGATTCCGTGGGCCCGTCGACGGGATGTCACGGTCAAGCAGAGGACGATATCACGAGAAAACCAGGTGTGCGCCGCGGGCGTTTCGAGTACAACGGACCCATGGGCATTGACATCCGGCCGATCACGCCCGAGCAGGGCGACCAGTTCTCCTCGGTCATGGCGGTCGCCTTCGGCGAGACCTTCTCCGCCGAGGAGCTGGCCGACCACGACCGCTGGTTCGAGTACGACCGCAGCATGGCCGCCTTCGACGGCGACCGGATCGTCGGCACCGGTGGGGCCTTCTCGATGGACCTGACCCTGCCCGGGCTCACCACCATCCCGATCGGCGGCCTGACCGCCATCGCGGTGCTCCCGACCTACCGCCGGCGGGGGATCCTGCGGTCGATGATCGCCTACCACTTCGCCGAGTGCGAAGGCCGGGGCGAGCTGGTCTCGGGCCTCGGGGCATCCGAGTCGGTCATCTACGGCCGCTTTGGCTACGGCCTGGCCACCACCTTCGCCGACTACGAGATCGACCCAAGGCGGGCCCAGTTCCTGCGCCAGCCGGCCGGCCGTGGGCGCCTGCGCCTGCTCGAGCCGGAGGAGACGGCCAAGATCGTGCCGCCGCTGTACGACCGCTACCGGCGGGGCCAGCCGGGCGAGCTGTCCCGGCCCCAGGTCTGGTGGGACGTCTACGCCCGCGACCCCGAGTGGACCCGGCAGGGGGCCAGCCGCCACTACGACGTGGTCTACGAATCGGACCCCGGCCGGGTCGACGGCTGGGTCAGCTACCGGGTGGAGAACCGCTGGCCCAACGGCCTGGCCGCCAACATCCTCAAGGTGCGGATGCTGGTCGGGCTCAGCCCGGAGGCCGAGGCCGCCCTCTGGCGCTACCTGCTGGACATGGACCTGGCCGGCACCGTGAAGCTGACCGACCGGCCGGTCGACGACCCGATCCGCTGGCGGCTGGCCGACCCCAGACGGCTGCGCATCACCGACATGGGCGACCAGCTCTGGCTGCGGCTGCTCGACCTCCGGGGCGCGCTCGCGGCCCGGCGCTACGCGGTCGACGGCGACCTGGTCCTGGAGGTCACCGACGCCCTGCGCCCCCGCAACCAGGGCCGCTTCCGCCTCGAGGGCGGCCCCGACGGCGCCACCTGCGAGCCGACCACGGCCAGCCCCGACCTGGGCCTCGACATCGCCGACCTCGGCGCCGCCTACCTCGGCGGCGCCAGCGTCGCCTCCCTGGCCAGAGCCGAGCGCGTCGCCGAGCTCACCTCCGGCGCCCTCCTGCGGGCCGACCGCATGTTCGCCGCCTGGCCGCCCCCGGTCTGCACCACGCATTTCTGACCGGCATTCCGTACCATCGGGCGGTTGACCGCCCGAACCAGGTGGTGCCCGTCAGTCAGATCGAGTCGCCGGCGCGTCCATCGCCCCCGGTCCGCGCCCGGGCCGCTGGGCTGCTCGACGCACGGCTGTTGCTGCTGCTCGCGCTGGTGGCCTGGGGCAGCCGCGGCCTGCTTGCCCAGCTGCTGGACGGCCCGGCGGTGGCGACCTGGTCGACGATCTTCGTCTCCATCACCATCCAGGCGCTGCCCTTCCTGGTGCTCGGGGTGCTGCTGAGCGGGGCCCTGGCCGCCCTGGTCCGGCCGGGCTGGCTGGCCAAGGCGCTCCCGCGCAACGACCTGCTGGCCGTGCCCGCGGCCAGCCTGGCCGGGGTGGCCCTGCCCGGCTGCGAGTGCGCCTCGGTGCCGATCGCGGCCCGGCTGCGGGCCGGCGGGGTCCGCTCGGCCGCGGCCATGGCCTTCATGCTGGCCGCCCCGGCCATCAACCCGGTGGTGCTGGTGTCGACGGCGGTCGCCTTCCCGGGCCGGCCAGAGATGGTGGCGGCCCGGTTCCTGGGCTCCCTGCTGACCTCGGTCGTGGTCGGCCTGGTGTGGAGCCGCGTCGGCCGTGAGGCCTGGATCGACCGCGTCCGCCCCCGCCCGGACGACGGCGACAGCCGCTGGGCGGCGTTCGCGGCCACCGCCAGAGAGGACTTCCTCCAGGCCGGCGGCTGGCTGGTCGTCGGGGCCATGGCCGCGGCCTCTCTCCAGACCCTGGTGCCGCGCGGCCTGCTGGACGCCGTGGCCGGCAACCACCTGCTGGCCGTGGTCGGCCTCGGCCTGCTCGCCGTGGCCCTTGCGGTCTGCTCGGAGGCCGACGCCTTTGTCGCGGCCAGCCTGCGCCAGTTCCCACTCGACGCCCGGCTGGTGTTCCTGGTCGTCGGCCCGGCCGTTGACGTGAAGCTGATCGCGCTCCAGGCCGGCGTGTTCGGCCGACGGTTCGCGCTCCGCTTCGCCCCGCTGACCTTCGGGGTCGCGGTCGTCTGCGCCGTGGTGGTCGGGCGGTGGCTGCTGTGAACGACCGCCGGACCCAGGCGGCGATGCTGGCCCTCGTGGGGGTGACCGCCATGTGGCTCGGGCTCACCGACGCCGCCCTGTCCTATGTCCGCGGGTCCCTGCGCCCGGCCCTGGTCGCCAGCGGGGTCGCCCTGCTGGTCCTGGCCGCGGCCGCGCTGGCCCGCCGTGGGCCCGGGCCGGGCGGCCACGGGCACGACCACGGCGCCCCGCGCAGTGGCTGGCTGCTGGCCCTGCCGGTGCTGGTGCTGCTGCTGGTGACGCCGCCGGCCCTGGGCTCGTTCGCGGCCACCCGGCAGGCGGGCTCAGCCGCCGCGGCCGCCGGCGACCCCGGCGGGGTCTTCCCGCCTCTGCCCGAGCCGGTGGGCGGGGCGGTCCCGCTCCCGGTCAGCGAGTTCGTGACCAGGGCCCTGTACGACAAGGACCGCACGCTGGCCGGCTCCCGGGTCCGGCTGCTCGGCTTCGCCGCGCCCGCCGAGGACGGCGGCTACCTGCTGACCCGCTTCAACCTGTTCTGCTGCGCCGCCGACGGGCAGGCCTACCAGCTGAAGGTTCGCGGCGACGGGGCCCGGCGCCAGCCCGACCAGTGGCTGGTGGTCGAGGGCCGCTGGCGGCCCCAGCGGGTCTACAGCGGGATCGCGCCCTCAGGGGTGCTCCCGGTGCTGGTGGCCGACTCGGTCACCCCGGTCCAGCGTCCGGCCGATCCCTACGAGCACAACCTCTACGGCCTCTAGGCCGCCGATCGGGCCGTGTTGCAACGTCTTGCAACTGCATTGCTAGACTTTCTCCATGGGCAGCAGTGGGAACGGCACCGGGAACGCGGTCGAGCTGCTGCGCGCGCAGGGGATGCGGATGACCCCGCAGCGGCTGGCCATCGTCGACGAGATCATGTCGACCTCGGGCTACGTCATCCCGACCACGGTGATCGAGCGGGTGCAGGCCCGCGTCCCCGGGGTCAGCCCATCGACCGTGTACCGCACCTTGGAGCGGCTGGAGCAGGTCGGGGTCCTGACCCACGTCCACCTCGAGTCGGGGGTCGGCTACCACCGGCTGGAGGAGGTCCAGCACGCCCACCTGACCTGCTCGCGCTGCGGCGCCGCCCTCGAGCTGCCGCGCAGCTCCCTGCGCGGCCTGGAGCGGCTGATCGAGCGCGACCACGGGTTCCGGCCCGACTTCACCCACCACGCCATCGCCGGGGTCTGCGCCGACTGCCACCGGGCGGCCGAGCGGCCGGCCTGACCTCGGCCGGGCTCAGCAGCGGGCCTGGCACTCGGGGACCTCGGCGCCGGCCGCCTTCCTGGCCGCCCGGACCGCTCTGACCGGGGACAGGTTGCCGCCGTCGCGCCAGGAGTCCAGGTAGCGCTGGGGCGGGACCATGCCCCGGCGCACCCACCAGATGCCCGGCCGGGTCGGCCAGGAGATGCCGAAATGCAGGTGGACCGGGGTGATGCTGGCCGAGCCGGAGTTGCCGACCCGGCCGAGCAGCCGCCCAGCCCTGACGGTGACGCCCGGGGCGATCCCAGGGGCGACGGCCTCCAGGTGGGAGCCGTAGTAGCGGACGCCGTCCACCCCGACCAGTGACACCGAGCGGCCGCCCCGGTCGGCCCCCCGGTCGCTGGCCTGGCGCCAGGTGTCGGTCCGGGTGACCTCGTCGACCCGGCCGGCCACCGGGGCCACGAAGGCGCAGCCGCGGCCGGTGAACATGTCCGCCGCCGGGTAGTCGCTGTGCTGGCCGTAGGTGGCCCGGCAGCCGGCCACCGGATAGCGGTACCGCACCGGCGCTGGCGCCGCCGTCGTGCTGGGCTCGGCCGGAGCCGAGGTGGTCGGCGGGGCGGCGGTGGTGGCCGGGGGTGCGGTGGCGCCGGCGGCCTGGGGGTTGTCCGATCCCGAGCAGCCGGCGGCCGCCAGAGCGAGAAGCAGGGCCAGCAGCAGCGACCTGGCCGGCCGTCGACGGCGGTTCATGGAAGGGACGCTATGCCCGGGTGGGCGGGGCCGCCAACCAGCCGTTGCGCTTGTCGGGGGTCGGCCTTACAGTTGCAAGCTGGCTATAGATGCAACCAGGTCGCAACTGGTGCCGGCCGGAAAGGGAGGGCACGTGCACATTCCCGACGGCTTCATCAACGCCCCAACGTCGCTGGCCGCCGGGGCGGTGGCCGCCGGTGGGGTCGGGGTCAGCCTGCGCCGCGCCGCCCAAACGCTCCAGGAGCGCCAGGCGCCCCTGGCCGGGCTGGTCGCCGCCTACATCTTCGCCGTGCAGATGCTCAACTTCCCGGTGGCCGCCGGGACCAGCGGGCACCTGCTCGGCGGCGCCCTGGCTGCCGTCCTGGTCGGCCCATGGGCGGGGGCGCTGTGCGTGGCCGTGGTCCTGCTCGTCCAGGGCCTGCTGTTCGCCGACGGCGGCCTCAGCGCCCTCGGTCTCAACATCATCAACATGGCCCTGGTCACCGCCTGGGGCGGTTACGCGGTCTTCCTGCTGCTGCGCCGGGCGATGCCGGCGACCAGGACCTCGGTGACCGTCGCGGCCGGCATCGCCGCCGGGATCTCGGTGGTGCTGGCATCGCTCGCGTTCGTGGTCGAGTACGCCATCGGGGGGAGCGGCGGCGCCTCGGTCGGGACGGTGTTCGCGGCCATGGTGGGCGTCCACACGCTGATTGGCATCGGCGAGGGGATCATCACCGCCCTCACCGTCGGCGTCGTCCTCGGCGTCCGCCCCGACCTCGTCTACGGGGCCGCCGACCTCCAGGCGCCGCTGGTCCTCGGCCCGAAGCCGGCCGAGACGGCGGAGGAGGTGAGCTGACCCGTGCGCTCCTCCAACCTCCGCCTGTTCATCGCCGGCGGGCTGCTGGTCGCCATCGGGCTGGCCATGCTGGTCAGCGGGTTCGCGTCCGGGTCGCCGGACGGGCTCAACAAGGTCGCCGAGGACCACGGCTTCGCCGCCAACGCCAGGCAGCACCTGTTCGAGAACGGGCCGCTGGCCGGGTACGCGGTCAAGGGTGTCAACGGCGACCGCCTGAGCACCGGTCTGTCCGGGCTCATCGGCGTGCTGGTCACCTTCGGCATCGGGCTGGCGCTGTTCGCCCTCCTCCGGGCCATGCGCTCCGGCGGCGACGACCGGGCCCAGCCGACCCGAGCGCCCTGACCCGTGGGGGCCGGCCACGCCCACCCGCTCTACCTGCCGGGGACGAGCCCGCTGCACCGTGCCCCGCCCCAGTGCAAGATCGCCGCCAGCCTGCTGTTCGTCTTCGCCGTCGTGGCCACCCCCCGCGAGGCCTTCTGGGCCTTCGGGCTGTACGCCGTGGCCCTGGCCGGGGTGGCCACGGTCGGCCGGGTGCCGCTCACCTTGCTGGCCAGGCGCCTGGTCATCGAGCTGCCGTTCCTGCTGTTCGCGGTGTTCCTGCCCTTCGTCGGCCAGGGCGAACGGGTCGAGGTCCTCGGGGTGCCGATGGCCGTCGGGGGGCTGTGGGGAGCGTGGAACATCGTCGCCAAGGGAACCCTTGGGGTGGCCGCCTCGGCGATCGTCGCCGCCACCACCCCGGTGGCCGAGCTGTTGCGAGGCCTTGAGCGCCTGCGGCTGCCCAAGCTGCTCGTCACGATCGCCGGGTTCATGGTCCGCTACGCCGACGTGATCGCCGACGAGGTCAGACGGATGCGGATCGCCCGCATCTCCCGAGGCCACGACCCCCGCTGGATCTGGCAGGCCCGGGCGGTGGCGGCCTCGGCCGGGACGCTGTTCATCCGCTCCTACGAGCGGGGCGAGCGGGTCTACCTGGCCATGGTGTCGCGCGGCTACGCCGGGGCGATGCCGGTGCTCGAGGACCTGGGCGCGACCCGGGCCCAGTGGCTGGCCGCCCTCTGCCTGCCGGCCATGGCCGCCCTGGTCGCCGCCACCGCCTGGGGGGTCCGCCCATGACGCCGGCGCTCGAGGTCGAGGGCGTGGCCTTCGCCTACCCGGACGGGCACCAGGCGCTGTTCGGTGTCAGCTTCGCCATCCAGCGGGGCGAGCGGGTGGCCCTGCTCGGGCCCAACGGGGCCGGCAAGACCACCCTGGTCCTCCAGTGCAACGGGGTGCTCATGCCGGGCGCTGGGCGGGTCGTGGTGACCGGGCTGCCGGTGGCCACCGAGCACCTCAAGGAGATCAGGCGCCGGGTCGGGATCGTCTTCCAGGACCCCGACGACCAGCTGTTCATGCCAACGGTGGCCGAGGACGTGGCCTTCGGGCCGGCCAACCTGGGCCTGCGCGGGGCCGAGCTCGAGACCAGGGTCAAGGCCGCCCTGGCCGCGGTGGGCATGGAGGAGCACGCCGGCCGGCCGCCCCACCACCTGTCGTTCGGGCAGCGGCGGCGGGTGGCGGTGGCCACCGTGCTGGCCATGGAGCCGGACATCCTGATCCTGGACGAGCCCTCGTCCAACCTGGACCCGGCCAGCCGCCGCGAGCTGGCCGAGATCGTGACCGGCCTCGACGTCACCATTCTGATGGTCACCCACGACCTGCCGTACGCCCTCCAGCTCTGCCCGCGGGCCCTGGTCATGAACGGGGGCGCGATCACCGCCGACGGGCCGACGGCCGAGCTGCTGGCCAACGCCGAGCTGCTGGCCGCCAACCGCCTCGAGCTGCCCTTCGGGTTTGACCCGGCGGCCCTGCGCGCCCGCTGACCGGGCGGGGCGACGCAGATCCCGGCACCTTCGCCCGGCCGCGTATGCTTTGCCGATGGAGTTGCGTGGTCTGGCCCGTCGGCTCCCGCTGGCCGGCGCGGCCGTCGCCGGGGCGGTGGTCGGGCACGGGCTTGCCTACGGCCTGGCCGTCCCCGAGCCCGGCCGCCGGCTGGCCGTGCTGGCCGGCAGCGGCCACGCCTACTGGTCGGCGGCGATCGCCGCCGCCATCGTGCTCGGCCTGGCGTCCCTCGGGGCCACCCTCGCCCGCAGCTTCCGGGCCGGCCTGCGCCCAGGGGGCCGGCCGTCCGCCGAGCCGCTCGGGCGCCTGGTCGCGCGCCTTGCTCTGCTCCAGGTCACCATCTACCTGGTCCAGGAGCTGATCGAACGGGCAGCGGCCGGGGTCCCGCTGGGCGGCCCGGTGAACGGCCGCCTGCTCCTCACCGGCATCGCCGTCCAGCTGCTGGTCGCGGGCGCCCTGGCCCTCGGCCTGGCCTGGGCCGGGCGGGTCGCCGAGGTCGCCGGCCGCGCCCTGCGCCGCCGGCGGCTGCAGCGGGCCGACCACCGCCCGGCCCGCCTCCGCCCCACCGGCTGGGTCCGCCCGGCCATCCTCCTCGCTGCCGGGCTGGGCGGCCGGGCACCGCCCTCGCATTGGGCTCGCTGAGGGGCACGTAGGAGACTGCACCATCGCGGTCCCTGATCCATTTGGGGGAGCCCACTTCCCCAACCGCCCCCCGGGAGCGCCAGTGCCATGGATCGGCGTGTGCCAGAGGTTGTGGAGGACATCATGAGCAGGAGAACCGCCGCCGCGGCCGTCGTGGCCGTGCTGCTGGTCCCGCTGCTAGGCGTGCCAGCCTCGGCCCACGGCGAGCACAAGGTCGCCAACTACACCCTCGAGGTCGGCTTCGGCACCGAGCCGGGCTATGCCGGCGTGACCAACAGCGTCCAGGTGATGATCAGCAACAACGGCAAACCCGTGACCGATGCCAAGGGCCTCAAGGTCGCCGTCAGCACCGGCGACGCCGAGCCCAGGCAGATGGCGCTGGAGCCGTACTTCGGCGACGACTTCGGCGAGCCGGGCGACTACCGCGCCTTCTTCATCCCGACCGCGCCCGGCGCCTACACCTTCAAGCTCACCGGCTCGCTCGGCGGCAAGAAGATCGACCAGAGCTACACCTCGGGCAAGGACGGCTTCGACGAGATCGTCGACCCGTCCGAGGCCCAGTACCCCGCCCCCGAGCCGACCGGCTCGCAGCTGACCACCCGGCTGGACCGTGAGACGGACCGCATCAACGCCGTCCTGGCCGCCGACCGCGAGGCGGCCGACAACGAGCTCGCCAGCGCCCGCCGGACGGCGACGATCGGCCTGGCCGTCGGCGTCCTCGGCCTGCTGGCCGCGATCGCGGTCGGCGTGCTGGCCCTACGACGGAGGAGCTGACGGCAGTGCGCCCGATCGAGGTGCTCCCCGCCGGCTGGTGGCTGGGCCGGGGGTTCGTGGCCGCCCGGTGGATGCGCCGGGCTGGGCTGGCCGCCGTCCTGGCTGTGCTGTGGCTGGTGGCCGCGGGGATGCCGGCGGGCGCCCACGCGCTGCTGCGCGAGTCCGACCCGGCGGCCGGGGCGTCGCTCGACCAGGCGCCCCGCCGGGTCGTCCTCACCTTCACCGAGCGGCCCGAGCCCGGCCTCTCCAGCATCCAGGTGCTCGACACCGGCGGCCAGCCGGTCCAGCGAGGCGACGGCACCCCGGTCGAGGGGGAGCCGCTGCAGTTCGCGGTCGGCCTGGGCGACCTGGCCGACGGCACCTACACCGTCAGCTGGCGGGTCGTCTCCAAGGACGACGGCCACGTCACCGCCGGCTCGTTCGCCTTCGGGGTCGGGGTCCCCGCCCCGACGGCCACGCCTCAGGCCCAGGCGGCCCCCCAGGGCGCGACCCAGACGCCGTCGGCCGCGGCCACCGCCGCCCGGCTGGCCCTCTACGCCGGGCTCACCATGCTGGTCGGTGTGGCCGTCACCGGCCTGGCCGTCACCGGGAGGGTCCTCCCCTCGGGCGCCAGGGTGCTGCTGGCTGTCGCCGCCACCCTGACCGTCGTCGGCGGGATCGCCCGGTTCCTGGCCGAGAAGGCCCGCATCGACGCCCCCCTCGGGACCCTCCTCGACTCCTCGACCGGCCAGGGGCTCCTCCGGCTGGCCGTCGGGGTGGTGGTGACGGCCGTGGCGGTCTGGTTCCTGGCCGCGGGCCTGCGCCGGGAAGGCACTCGGGAACCAGCCCTGGCGATGGCAGGGCCCCCGGAGGGGGAGCCGAGCCGCCCGCCGGGTGGCGTGCCGCCGGAGGTCCACAACCCCCCCGGCCCGGAGCCGGTCGACGCCTGGAGGCTGGTGGTCGTCGGCGTGGCGGCCGGGGTCACGATGCTGCTGCACGTGCTGGTCGGGCACGCGGCTGGGCCGTCGTCCCTGCGGAGCGTCAACCTGCTGGTGCAGTGGCTGCACCTGCTCGCCGTCGGCGCCTGGATCGGCGGGCTGGTCTGGCTGCTGGCCGGGCTGCGGGGCCGGGAGCGGCCCGAGCAGCTGGCCTCGGCGGTCCGCTTCTCCAAGCTGGCCGCCCCGGTCCTCGGCCTGGTCGCGGTCACCGGCCTCTCCCGCGCCCTGCACCTGGCGGGCGGCTGGCACGGGCTGCTCGACTCGCCCTACGGGCGCTTCCTCGACGTCAAGGTCGCGCTGTTCCTCGGGCTGGTGCTGCTCGGGGCCCTCAACCACTTCCGGGTCGTGCCCGCGCTGGCCGGCGGCGTCCGGCGCCTCGACAGCCTGCGCCGCAACGTCCGCGGCGAGATTGCCCTGGCCGCCTGCATCCTGGCCGTGACCGCCGTGCTCAGCCAGCTGCCGCCGGGCAAGTTCGTGGTCGAGCAGGCCTCGGCCAAGCCACCGGCCCCGCCCAGCGTCCAGGTCGAGGGGAGCGACTTCGCCACCTCGGTGCGGATCGCCCTCACCGCCTCGCCGGGCACCGCCGGCCCGAACGACTTCACCGCCAAGGTCACCGACTACGACTCCGGCGAGGACTGGCCGGCCACCCGGGTCGCCCTGCGGTTCACGCCCCGGGGCCAGCCGGAGATCGGGCCCTCGACCCTCGACCTGGCCAAGGCTGACGACGGCCTCTGGCACGCTCAGGGCAGCCAGCTCTCGATCGCCGGGCGCTGGGTCGTGGTCGGCCTGGTCGAGGGGTCGGGCCCGGCGGTCACCGTGCCCATGGAGCTGGAGGCCCGCGCCGCCCCGCAGCCGGTCAAGGTCTCCGAGGCGCCCGGCCAGCCGACCCTCTACACCGTCACCCTGTCCGCGGGCGGCACCCTGCAGGGCTACATCGACCCCGGCCGACCTGGCCCCAACACCGTCCACTTCACCTTCTTCAACCCCAGCGGCGACGAGCAGCCCACCGACAAGGCCCGCGCTAGGATGACCAAGGGGTCCGGCGCACCCGAGGCGCTGACACTGATCCGCCTCGGCCCAGGGCACTTCGCCGCCAATGTCGACCTCGAACTGGGCCGCGTGGCGTTCGCGATCGACACCACCACCGGCCGCAGCAAGCGCGGCGGCCGGTTCGAACAGCTCGTCGAGTAGAGGACCACCATGGTGCAACGCCGTACCCAGCGCCCCCGGAACCGTCGCTTCCGCGCCGCCGCCGTGGCGGTCGTGGTCGCGGCCCTGGCCCTCGCCGCCTGCTCCAGCGACGGCGACAACGGCGGCCAGGCCGCGACAGCCACCACGTCCGCCGTCGCCGCCGACCGCCCCAGCAGCCCGGCCAAGCTCACCATCGAGACACCCCGCCAGGGCCAGACGGTGAAGCAGACCCGTCCCGAGCTGGTCCTCGCGCTCGACGGCGGCAAGGTCGTCAACCAGACCACCACCCGCGTCAAGGGCGACGAGGGCCACATCCACCTCTACGTCGACGGCAAGCTCGTCGCCATGAACTACGGCCTCCGCCAGCGCCTCCCCCAGCTCCCCCCAGGCCAGCACGTGGTCCAGGTCGAGTTCGTCGCCGCCGACCACGCCCCCTTCGACCCCCGGGTCCTGACCCAGGCCGCCTTCGAGGTCGCCGGATGACGACCAACACCCAACGGTGGGGGAGCGTCGCCCGTCGCCGCGGGTGGGTCGCCCGGTTGTCCACAGCCCCCGGGCCCGCCCCGGCGGCTGACCCGGGGGCTTGGTTGGTGGTGGCCGGTGGGCTCCTGTTCCTGCTGGCTCGCCCGGCCCTGGGCGGGGCGGCGTTCGCGGTGCCGCTGCTCGCCGTCGGGTACCTGGTGCTGCTGGTGGGGGCGCTGGGGGTGCGCCGGGACCAGGTCAACCCGCCAGCCCGGGCGCCCCTCGGGTGGACGGCA
>JASLIH010000591.1 GCA_030152105.1 Actinomycetes bacterium | reverse complement strand
ACCCGCTCGGCCGCCTTCTGGATGGTCACGCCCCCGACCGACAGGCTGCGGCTGCCGTAGGAGTCCAGCCCCCAGGTCGCCACCGAGGTGTCGCCGTGCAGCACCTCGACGTCGTCGGGGGTGACCCCGAGGGCGTCGGCCACGATCTGGGCGAAGGTCGTGTCGTGGCCCTGGCCGTGGGGCGAGGTCCCGCTGATCACCGTGACCTTGCCGGTGGGGTTGCAGCGGACCGAGGCGCGCTCCCAGCCGCCGCCGGCGTAATGGAGCGTGCCCAGCACCTGCGACGGCGCCCAGCCGCAGACCTCCATGTAGCTGGAGATCCCGACGCCGAGCAGCTTGCCGTCGCGCCGGCCGTCGCTGGCCTGCTGCTCCTGGCGCAGCGCGTCGTAGCCGACCAGCTCCTTGGCCTTGTCGAGCGCGGCCGCGTAGTTGCCCGAGTCGTACTCGAGCGTGCCGGCCGTCATCCGGGGCTGGTCGAAGGGCGGGATGAAGTTCATCGCCCGGACCTCGGCCGGGTCCTTGCCGACCCGGTGGGCGAGCGCGTTCATGATCCGCTCGGTCGCATACGTCGCCTCGGGCCGGCCGGCGCCACGGTAGGCGTCGGTCGGGGTCTGGTTGGTGAACACCGAGGTGCAGGTGAAGCTGTAGGCGTCGCAGTCGTAGACGCCGTGGTAGTGGAAGGCGCCCAGGATGGGGATTCCCGGCCCGACCAGGGAGGCGTAGGCGCCCATGTCGGCCTGGAGCTTGGCCCGCACGCCGAGCAGCTTGCCCTCCTCGGTGGCGGCGACCTCCATGTCCTGGATCACGCCGCGGCCCTGGACGGTGGACAGGTAGCCCTCGGTGCGGTACTCGTTCCACTTGATCGGCTGGCCGAGCTTGCGGGCCAGGGCGACGGCGACGAACTCCTCGGCGTAGACCTCCAGCTTGGAGCCGAAGCCGCCGCCGACCTCGGGGGCGATGACCCGGATCTTGGTCTCGGGGATGCCGAGGATCAGGGTCAGGAAGACCCGCACGAAGTGCGGGATCTGGGTCGCCGTCCAGACGGTGAACTCGCCCTGGGCCGGCACCGGCTGGACCACGATGGCGCGCGGCTCGAGCGCGTTGGCGACCAGCCGCGGGTGGAAGTAGCGCTCCTTGACCACCACCGGGGCCTCGGCGAAGACCTTGTCGACGTCGCCGTTGTGCAGCTCCCAGGTGTACATCTGGTTGCTGCCGAACTGCTCGTGGATAACCTGGGCGCCGTCGGCCGAGGCCGCCTCGATGTCGGTCACCACCGGCAGCTCGTCGTAGTCGACGTCGACCGCCTCGGTGGCGTCCATGGCGTGCTCGCGGCTGTCGGCCACGACCACGGCGACGATCTCGCCCATGTACCGGACCCGGTCCTTGGCCACCGGCCAGTGGTCGGGGACGCGCGGGTCGTGGGTGTTCTCGCCGGGGTAGGTGCGGCTGGACACCGGCCAGGCGCACGGCATGGCGGCCGCCCACTCGGAGGCCAGCTCCTCGCCGGTGTACACCGCCACCACGCCGGGCAGCTCCTTGGCCGCGCTGGTGTCGATGCTGGCGATGTTGGCGTGGGCGACCGGGCTGCGAGCGAAGGCCAGCCACAGCATGCCCGGCAGGGCGATGTCGTCGGTGAAGCGGCCCTGGCCGGTGATCAGCTTGGGGTCTTCCTTGCGCACCAGGCCGCCGCCCATCCAGCGCTTGGCCCCGGGCTCGGCTACCTGTGTCATTCGGCGCCTCCCTGAACGGCGGCGGGGGCGGCCTGGCGCATCTCGCCGGCCGCCTCCTGGATCGCCTTGACGATGTTCTGGTAGCCGGTGCAGCGGCAGAGGTTGCCCTCGAGGCCGAGGCGGACCTCCTCGTCCTCCATGCCGGCGCCGCTCTCGATCAGCCCCAGGCCGGCCATGATCATGCCGGGCGTGCAGAAGCCGCACTGGAGGCCGTGGTTCTTGCGGAAGGACTCCTGGAGGGGGTGGAGCTGGCCGTTGCTGGCCAGGCCCTCGATGGTGGTGATCTCGGCGCCGTCGGCCTGGACAGCCAGCACGGTGCAGGACTTGACCGACTGGCCGTCCATCATGACCGTGCAGGCGCCGCACGACGAGGTGTCGCAGCCGACGTTGGTCCCGGTCAGGCCGAGGCTCTCGCGCAGGAAGTAGACCAGCAGGAGACGAGGCTCGACCTCAGCCTCGCGTCGGACGCCGTTCACGGTAAGAGCGATGCGCCTCAAGGGCCACCTCCGTCCTCTTCGACCGGATCGAGGAGCCAGAGAAACTTTGCCCCTGACCTGCCCTGATCGGGCCGACGCTCAGCCGACAATGGTCGAACGTGCTGCACAATAACATCGGCCAGAACTCTGGAAAATGGGAGGTTTTCCAGGGAGGCTATGCTGAGCGGTCCGACCAACGGAGGTGCTGATGCGCGACGTGCTCGACGCGATCGAGGGGTGGAGGGCCGAGGGCCATCGGGTTGCCCTGGCCACCGTGACCAAGGTCAAGGGGTCGGCGCCGCGGCCGCCGGGGGCCAAGATGGCCGTCAGCGACGACGGCCGCTGGGTCGGCAGCGTGTCCGGCGGCTGCGTCGAGGGGGCGGTGCTCGAGGAGGCCGGACGGGTGCTGGCCGGCGAGCCGGCCCGCCTGGTCACCTTCGGCATCACCGACGAGATGGTCTGGGACGTCGGCCTGGCCTGCGGCGGGATCATCGACGTGTTCGTCGAGCCCCTTCCCTGACCATGGGGGATCTCGCGTGGGAACCGGTCCGGGACCTGGTCAAGGCTGACCGGCGGGGGGCGCTGGTCACCATCATCGCCGGGCCCGGGCTGGGGGCCAAGCTGCTGGTCACCCCGGACGCGGTCGAGGGCTCGCTGGGCGACCCGTCGCTCGACGAGACGGCCACCGGCCTGGCCCGCGAGCTGCTGCCGGGCGAGGAGGCGGCCGTTCGCGAGGTGGACGGCCGCGAGCTGTTCTTCGACGTCTACGCGCCCCAGCCGCGGCTGCTGATCGTCGGGGCTGTCGACTTCGCCGCCGCCCTGGCCCGGCTGGCCCACCTCACCGGCTTCAAGGTCAGCGTGATCGACGCCCGCGAGC
>JASLIH010000590.1 GCA_030152105.1 Actinomycetes bacterium | reverse complement strand
GCTGGTGCGGCCGGCCGGGAGGGGGGCCGGCCGCCGGCGGGTCGCCGGCGACCCCATGGGCGCCGCCGCCCGGCTCCAGGAACTGGCGCCGGACGGGACCGTGCTCGTGTCGGAGGCGACCCGACTGGCCACCGAGCGGGCGATCGCCTACGGCCCCGTCCGCCAGGGCCCGCCGGGCGCCCGCGACCCGCTGCTCGCCTGGCCGGCGCTGGCCCCAAGGACCGGCCCGGCCTCCCCCAGCCGGCGGTTCCCGCCCCTGGTCGCCCGGGACCGCGAGCTGGACGAGCTGCTCGCCGCCGCCGGGCGGGCCCGGAGCGGCCCCCAGCTGGTCACCATCGTCGGCGCCGCCGGCATCGGCAAGAGCCGGCTGCTGGCCGAGCTGGCCGACCGGCTGGCCGGTCGGTTCGCCTGGCGGCAGGGGCGGGCCCTGCCGTACGGGGACGGGCCGACCTTCGGGGCGCTGGCCGAGGCGGTCAAGGCGGAGACGGGGATCCTCGAGAGCGACGGGGCCGAGCTGGCGGGGCGGCGGCTGGCGGTGGCCGCGGGGGCGGTGGCCGACCCGGTGACGGCCGCCTGGGTGACCGGGCATCTGCGGCGCCTGGTCGGGGTCGGGGCCCGGTCCGGGGCCGGCGGGCCGACCACCGCGGCCGACCGGGAGGAGGAGTTCGCCGCCTGGCGGCGGTTCCTGCACGGGCTGGCGGCGGCCCGGCCGCTGGTGCTGGCCCTGGAGGACCTGCACCGGGCCGACGACGCGCTGCTCGACTTCGTGGAGGGCCTGATCGACGCGGACGCCGGCCCGGCGGCCGTCCTGGTCCTGGCCACGGCCCGGCCGGAGCTGCTGGAGCGCCGGCCGGGCTGGGGCGCGGGCGGGGCCAACGTGGCCCTGGAGCCCCTCGGCGACGTCGACACGACCGGGCTGCTGGCCACCCTCCTGGCCCACCACGGCCTGCCCACCGAGGTGGACCCCGCCCTGCTCGGCCGGGTCGGCGGCAACCCGCTGTTCGCCGAGGAATACGTGCGCATGCTCCGCGACCGCGGCCGGCCGGCCGTCCCCGACCGGCTCCCCCGGTCCACCGGGGGGCTGGGCTTGAGCCCCCCGGACCCCCTGCCCACCGGGGTGCACGCGATCGTCGCCGCCCGGCTGGACGCGCTCCCCGCCGCCGACAAGGCGGTGCTCCACGACGCGGCCGTGCTCGGCCAGGTCGGCTGGCTGGGCGGGCTGGCCGCCATCGCCGGCCGCGGCGTCGGCGACCTGGAGGCGGCCCTGGGGCGGCTGGAGGCCCGCGAGTTCCTCCAGCGCGCGCCCGCCTCGCGGGTGGCGGGCGAGGTCGAGTACGCGTTCCGCCACACCCTGGTCCGGGACGTGGCCTACGGCCAGGTGCTGCGGGCCGAGCGGGCCGACAAGCACCGCCGGGCCGCCGCCTGGATCGAGGGTGTCGGATCCGACCGGGCCGAGGGCCGGGCCGAGCTGCTCGCCTACCATTACCGGGCCGCCCTGTCGTTCGCCCGCGCCGCCGGCGTCCCAGAGCGCGGCCCGGGCGCGGCCGGCCAGCCCGGGCGGCTCGGTCCCGGCGGCGCGGGCGAACGACAGGGCGGCCCGGTAGTGGTAGGCGAGCAGCTCGGCCCGGCCCTCGGCCCGGTCGGGGGCCAGGTCCTCGATCCAGGCGGCGGCCCGCCGGTGCTTGTCGGCCCGGGCCGCCCGCAGCACCTGCCCGTAGGCGACGTCGCGGACCAGGGTGTGGCGGAACGCGTACTCGACCTCGCCGGCCACCCGCGAGGCGGGGCCGCGCTGGAGGAACGCGCGCGCCTCCAGGCGGGCCACGCAGGCCTCCAGGTCGGGGAGGTCGCGGCCGGTGATCTCGGCCAGGGCGCCCAGCCAGCCGACCTGGCCGAGCACGGCCGCGTCGTGCAGGACCGCCTTGTCAGCGGCGTCCAGCGCGTCCAGGCGGGCGGCCACGATGGCGTGGACCCCGGTGGGCAGGGGGCTCGGGGGGCTCAAGCGTAGCCCCCCGACGGACCGGAGGTGCGGGGGCAGGGGGACGGCGGCGTCCCGGTCGGCGGCGTGGCCGCCCCGGTCGCGCAGCATCCGGACGTACTCCTCGGCGAACAGGGGGTTGCCGCCGACCCGGCCGAGCAGGGCCGGGCCGACCTCGGCGGGCAGGCCGTGGTGGGCGAGGAGGGTTGCCAGCAGGCCGGTGGTGTCGGGGTCGTCGAGGGGCTCGAGGCGGATGGTGGTCCCGCCGGCACCCCAGCCGGGCCGGCGCTCCAGCAGCTCGGGCCGGGCGGTGGCCAGGACCAGGACCGCCGCCGGGCCGGCGTCGGCGTCGACCAGCCCCTCGACGAAGTCGAGCAGGGCGTCGTCGGCCCGGTGGAGGTCCTCCAGGGCCAGCACCAGCGGCCGGGTGGCGGCCAGGCCGTGCAGGAAGCGCCGCCAGGCGGCGAACTCCTCCTCCCGGTCGGCGGCCGTTGTCGGCCCGGCGACCCCGGGGCGTTCGGCGCCGACCCCAACCAGCCGCCGGAGGTGGCCGCCGCCTGGGTCGCCGGCCACCTCGGCCGCCTGGTCGGCGTCGGCGGTGGCCGCCCGGGCAGCGCCGGCCCGACCACCGCCGCCGACCGCGAGGAGGAGTTCGCCGCCTGGCGGCGCTTCCTGCACGGCCTGGCCGCGACCCGGCCGCTGGTCCTGGCCCTGGAGGACCTGCACCGGGCCGACGACGCCCTGCTCGACTTCGTGGAGGGCCTGTCCGACCGGGACGCCGGCCCGGCGGCCATCCTGGTGCTGGCCACCGCCCGGCCGGAGCTGCTGGAACGCCGGCCCGGCTGGGGCGCCGGCGGGACCACCATCCGCCTCGATCCCCTTGGCGACCCCGACACCACCGGCCTGCTGGCCACCCTGCTGGCCCACCACGGCCTGCCCGCCGGGGTCGACCCGGCCCTGCTCGGCCGGGTCGGCGGCAACCCGCTGTTCGCCGAGGAGTACGTGCGGATGCTGCGCGACCGCGGCGACGGCGGCGGCCGCCGGGCGGCCGCCCCCCTGCCCCTGCCCACCGGGGTGCACGCCATCGTCGCCGCCCGCCTGGACGCGCTGCCCGCAACCGACAAGGCGGTGCTCAACGACGCCGCCGTGCTCGGCCAGGTCGGCTGGCTGGGAGCCCTCGCCGAGGTCAGCGGCCTGAGCCGCCGGGAGCTGGAGCCGTGCCTTGCCCGCCTGGAGGCGCGCGAGTTCCTCCAGCGGGCCCCGGCCTCGCGGGTCGCCGGCGAGGTCGAGTACGCGTTCCGGCACACGCTGGTCCGCGACGTCGCCTACGGTCAGGTGCTGCGGGCCGAGCGGGCCGGCAAGCACCGGCGGGCCGCCGAGTGGATCGAGGGGCTGGCCCCCGACCGGGCCGGGGGCCGGGCCGAGCTGCTCGCCTACCACTATCGGGCCGCCCTGTCGTTCGCTCGCGCCGCCGGGACCGAGCCGCCGGGGCTGGCCGCCCGCGCCCTCGGGGCGCTGCGCGACGCCGGCGACCGGGCCGCCACCCTCGGCGGCTGGGAGACCGCGGCCCGGTTCCTGGCCGAGGCGCTGGAGCTGACCGCCGAGGGCGACCCGGGTCGCGGCCAGCTCCTGCTCGGCCTCGGCCGGGCCCGCTGCCGGGGCGAGATGATGGGGGCCCATGAGCTGACCGCGGCCCGGGAGGCCCTGCTGGCCGACGGCGCGCCGGTGGCCGCCGCCGAGGCCGAGATGCTGCTCGGTGAGCTGGCCTTCCTGCAGGGCCGGGGCGAGGACCGGGAGGCCCACACCGACCGGGCCCTTGCCCTGGTCGCCGGGGCCCCGCCGTCGGCGACCAGGGCGGCCGTCCTGCGGGGGGCGATGATGCACCTGGTCGTGGCCAGCCGGCACGCCGAGGGGCTGGCCGTGGGCCGGGAGGTGCTGGCCATGGCCAGGACACTCGGGCTGCCCGACCTGGAGGCGGACGCGCTGGGGGCGATCGGCACGGCCAGGGTCGAGGCCGGCGACCCGGGCGGGCTGGAGGACCTTGAGGCCGCCATCGCCCGGTTCGACGAGCTGGGCACGCCCAGCGGCATCGTCTGGCACCTCAACCTGGGATGGGCGGCCGCGGCCATGGGCGACCTGGAGCGGTGCTTCGCCGCCCTGGCCGCGGGGGCCAGGCAGGCCGAGCGGTTCGGGTCGTGGCGCTGGCGGCGCTCGATCGAGCTCCAGCGGGTCGCCGAGCGCTACTGGACCGGGCGCTGGCCGGAGGTCGTGGCCATCGTCGACGAGCTGCTCGCCTCCAACGAGCACCACTACCTGGAATGGGAGTGCCGGCTGTGGCGGGGCCGGATCCGGCTGGCCGAGGGGCGGGTGGCCGAGGCCATGGAGGACGCCGAGGCGGCCCACGCTCTGGCCGTGCAGGCCCGCGACCCTCAGGACCTCCACCCGACCAGGGCCTTCCTGGCCAGAGCGCTGCTGGCCGCCGGCCGCGGGGGCGAGGCCGCCGAGCTGGCCGAGCGGCTGCTGGCCGGGCTGGGCGGCGGCGTGCTCGTCCCCGACCTGGGTGCCGACCTGGGCGTGGTCCTGGCCGAGCTGGGCCTCCCGGCCGAGGCGCTGGACCGCCTGGGCATCCCGCCGTCACCGTGGCTGGACGCGGCCCGGGCCCTGGCCGCCGGCGACCCGCTGCGCGCCGCCGCCATCTACGCCGGCATCGGCTCCCTCCCCGACGAGGCCGACGCTCGCCTGGCCGCGGCCCGCGTCCTGGAGGCCGCGGGCGACGCCGCCCAGGCCGACGCGCAACAGAAGGCAGCCCGCGCCTTCCTGGCCACGGCGCTGCGCCCACCCACCGCCTGATTCCCAGCAAATTTCCCGGCGTTACCGGGGCATTAGCATCGGCTGGGAGATTTCGGGCATGCAGCGGACCCCGCCACGCCACCTCGCCCCACCACCGCGGACCCGGCCCCGGGCCCGCGAGCACCTGCTCGTCGAGTCGATCCTGGCCCTGGTGGCCATCGGGCTCACCACCGTCATCCTGCTCAGCTCGCTGCTCAACCGGCCCGAGTCGAGCGCGGCCCGCCTCCCCAACCTGCTGCCCCCGGTCCCCACCACCACCAGGGCCGCGGCCACCACGCCGATCCCGGCCAGCACCCGCCCGTCCCCGAAGCCCGACGACGGCAACCTGCTCGCCGACGCCGGGTTCGAGGCCGGGGTCGGCGGCTGGTCGGCGGTTGGCAAGGCCGGCCTGGAACGGGTCGAGGAGGGCCGCAGCGGCGACTGGGGCCTGCGCGTCACCCGTGGGTCGTCGAGCCGGCCGGGCGCCCTGCACAACGAGGTGGCCAGCCTGAAGGCGGGCA